>CAZHXO010000100.1:0-1542 GCA_964536585.1 uncultured Gammaproteobacteria bacterium | reverse complement strand
AGCTTAATATAATTTTGCTTAGTTTAATTCTTATTCTTTCTGCAATAACCCTATTTTGGAAAATCAGCTTACATATAAGTATTAATACCGCTAGTGCAATTATTATCAATTATCTTTATAATTGGGACCTATATTGGCTATTTTTAATTATCCCCTTAATTTTTTGGGTCCGGTTGAAACTGAAAAAACATAGTGTTAACCAACTTTTAGCTGGATTTGCTTTAACAACCTTAATTCTCCTCATTGGTTTAAGTTTGTTATGAAGTTATTCTTTGGTTTCTACTTCCTGATGAAGATTTTTCAACCATTTATCACGCTTTAGGTACCCATAACCTAAAACACCAGCTGCTACAACCACGATACCAACCGTCATAATCATTTCCCAACGGTCTAATCCCTCAGAAACCGCAAACAAGGCTTCTCCACTTTGCCACCCTAACCAACCAAGTAAAACCCCACGTACAAATAAACCTAAAGCAGTAAACAGATAAAAACTAACCGGGTTAATTCTTACTGCTCCCGCAACAGCTGAAATTAATGAAGAAGGAACAATTGGGATTGCCCTAGATATAAAAATAACCATTTCATCATAGGCTTTTCCTTTAAAAAACCTCTTTTTAATTGCCTCCACATCGTTCCAATTAAAATCCAACCACTTAGAAAATTTATCAATCAACCATTTACCGCCAAACCAAGCCGCTAAGTAAACCATGGTCGATCCAATCGTTGACCCGATAGTAAACGGAATTGCGGCCTTAAAAACTAAGTTTTTGACAATCGGCCATAAGCCAGCCACATCTTGAGGGACAAAAAAGAAACCAGCTGCCATCGGAATTATTGGTGAAGGAATTGGGACAACCACCTGTTCAACCAGGCCGGCAACAATAACGCTCATCATCCCATTTTGCTCAATGGCGGCAACAATAAGATTTTGCACTTCAACCATGATGAATAGTATAACAGATTATTTCTTGCTCTCTAGCCCAAGAAGGAAAAGAAACCACGATAAGCGATTTAAATAATCCAAGAAACCTTGTTCTATATTCTTTTGCTTGCTTAATTTAACCGCTGCTCTTTCTGCTCTTCTCACCACCACTCGAGCAAGATTAAGCCTCGCTTCTAGCTCATTTTTCCCTGACAAAACAAATTGTTTAGGAATATCTGTTTTTTTCTCTTCGGCTTTTATTTTTCCCTCCAACCACGTTAGCCGTTGGTCAATATTGTTATCTTTACATTGGGCAAGAAGGGAAGAAAAAGAGCCTAAATCCTTCTGAATTCTAGTTAATAACTTTTGGCTACCTTTATCAACCTTAACCTTGGCTAAACCAATTACTGCTGAAGCCTCATCCAGACTACCCAACAGCTCAATTACCAACTTATCTTTACTAATTTCTTCTCCGGCTACATTTGTTTTAATGCCCATTAAACTATTTTAGCATTTAGAAAAGCCACAGGACATACACTTAGCACAGCCCTCTTCAAAAACTAAAGAAGCATTGCCGCATTCCGGGCAAATATCTTTTTGTTGCCCCTTTGTTCCTA
>CAZHXO010000099.1:0-1560 GCA_964536585.1 uncultured Gammaproteobacteria bacterium | reverse complement strand
AAAACCGCTTGGAAAAATTTGTGTTAGTTGTGGCATAAGCTAACTTTATTTTATAATGAATATAAGCTAATGACAAGACGATTAAACCGGAGACAAATAAGAAAACTTAAAAAAAGGCTTCATTTGCTATTAACTATAATTTTTTGGCTAGCGATGATTGGAATCATTTTTTTGCTTCCCCCTAATCAACCCTGGCGGATAGGCTTGTTATTCGGAATCTTTTTTGCGGCTCTGGTTTCTAGTCTCTTTCTTGTTTCTTCAGCGCTTATCTTTAATTTGATTTTTACTTTTGGGGCAATACTTGTTTTCTTACTCCAATATTTAAGGCAGTTGACCTGGTTTAACGGCGGACTGCTTTTTTTGTTCTGTTTAGTTAGTTACTTGGCAATCAGAAGACTTAAAAAATAAAGCTTGACATCAATTAGCAGTCGTGTTATCCTTTTGCTAACCATGGCACAATTAACTAACCGCCAGATTGAGATTTTAAAGGCAGTGGTTAAAGAATTTATTGACACTGCCGAACCAGTTGGCAGTGCAACTGTGGAAAAGAAGTATAGTTTAGGGGTTTCTCCAGCCACAATTAGGAGTGAAATGAGCCAGTTAACCCAATTGGGTTATTTAAAAAAACCTCACCCTTCGGCAGGTAGAATGCCCACTTCTATGGGGTTGAAATTTTTTGTTAAAAACCTGATGAATCCAGAAAGATTATCTGTTTCTGAAGAGGTTGGGGTTAAGGAGAAAATTTGGGATTATCGGACAGATTTGGAAGATATGCTTGATCAAGCAACAAGAGAATTGGCCCAGCGAACCCAAACTTTGTCTTTAGCTTCTACTCAAAAAGGAACCTTAATTAGCCATGGGGCGGCTCACTTGTTAGATTACAAGGAGTTTTTTGATATTGATGTAACTAAAACAGTTCTTTCTTTACTTGATCGGGAAAATTATTGGATTAATTTAATTGAGAAAACTTTTTCAATGGACCAAGAACGTCCTTTTTATTTATTGGTTGGTGAGGAATTGGACAGGGAATTCCTTGAACCATGTGGATTTGTTTATCAGATTTATCAAGTTGGGGATAATAAAGGAGTGATTGGAGTGATGGGTCCAGCAAGGCTACCTTATTCTAGAGTTGTGCCCTTAGTAGATTATGTGGCGAACTTGATTTCCGACTTGTCCACGTTTTAAACTAAGAGATATGGGTGATAAAAATCTTTCTCAGCGAGTTACCGAATTAGAAGCACAGCTAAAACGTGCTTTGGCTGATTATCATAATTTAGTTCGGCGGATGGAGCAGAGAAAAATAAATTGGCGCAATCGGGCTAAAGCAAGAGTTGTTGATAAGATACTCGATGTGTATGATGATTTGCTAAGAGCTGAGAAGCAGATTGATGATGAAGGATTGGATATGGCAATCAAACAATTTTGGGCAGTGTTGGAGAGTGAAGGAGTGCAAAGAATAAAAACTAAACAAAGAGAATTTGATGCAGATTTGATGGATTGTGCGGAAGTAGTTAAGGGACCGGAAAATGAGGTTGTGGAAACAATAAAAAATGGTTATTT
>CAZHXO010000098.1:0-1567 GCA_964536585.1 uncultured Gammaproteobacteria bacterium | reverse complement strand
CCTCGACCTCCTGCTTAGAAGGCAGGCGCTCTATCCAACTGAGCTACGGGGACAATAAAAGCATTCTATCATTTATTAACCAACATTTGAAGTATAAAGTAATTGTCTTATAGTTTCTCCATTATCCTGCACGATCGTGCACTATAATTGACTTTTAAACCTAGATTTCAAAAATAAAACAGTCCTGCAGCGTCCTTTTTAACTGCTTATAAGACCTATAAGTCAAGGAGCTAATCCCCAATTCTTTTGCCCCAATAACATTTTCTTGCTTATCGTCAATAAACAAAATCTCACTGGCTTTAAAATCAACATAGTTAAATATCTTTTGGTAAATCTTCTTTTCTGGCTTTCTTGCCCCAACCTCGTAGGACAAAATCTGAAAGTCAAAATCTATCTTTTCCCCTAATTTCCGGTGAAAGCTTTCCATAAAATTCTCGGTATTGCTTAAACAACCTACTATTATATGGTTGCTTTTTAATTTAAGGATTAGATTTACCAGTTTATTATTTAAATACAACCTAAAATGTCTATCAATTAAATCTTTCAAATTTTCTTCTACTTGTTGATAATTAACATTTTCACCCAACTCTGCCAGCCAGGATAAATAATCTTTTTCTCCCCTTTCAAACTCTTGATAAACCTGATTAAATTCTTGATACAACTGAGAATTAGCAATATCAACCAACTTGGCCCACTGCTTGAACAATTCCTGATGAAACGGCTCATAATCCCACAAAACATTGCCGACGTCAAAAACAACACATTTAATCATTGGGCCTACTTTACCAGTTAATAAATAAATAAATCAACTTTTGCTAGAATATCTGTATGAGTGAAATAAGTGAAAAACCGCCGAAAACAAAAATGATGGACAGAAGAGAATTTTTAAGAAATATCGCTGTCGTTGCCGCCGGGACCGCGATTCCTCCCCTAGTTTTAACCGCATGTGGGGAAGAAACACCATCCCCAGAACCTACAACCGCAACTCAACAACCAGAAGCTGAACCTGAACCAAGGCCAATGTCCGGCTTAAAAGAAATGTACTCAGAAGAAAACACTCCTCACCTAAACTATATCCAAAGCCAAGCAGAAGAATTTATGGATTACCACCCACAAGATGAAGCCAGAAGAAAAAAAGAAATTGCCCTGTTTCAATCTTTAGAGCAAGACAATGCCACCCCAAGTGACATTTTACTTGCTCTACAGGCAACGGCTCATCCCGATGCCCGATACATAGGCTTAGATTTACTCTGGCAAAAGCGCCAAAGGGGTGACATGGAAAAATTTGGCTTTAAAGCGTTACCGCCAGACAAAGTCAAATGGGCTGAAGAACACGGAATCTCACCGCTAATGCTAGCAATTGCCGAAGATTGCATGCCAATGGCTTTAGAAATTATGAATGCTAACTTAAGCGGTAAGGATAGTTTTTTGGAAGCTTTACCTGACCAAAAAATTCAAGAAATCAAAGAAAATAATCTACTTACCTATCATCTCCCTAATCCGGGAGTGATCGCTAAACTTTTAATGACCGAAACCGCCGGCTGGAAAAATATTGGCACTGAGCCGG
>CAZHXO010000097.1:0-1584 GCA_964536585.1 uncultured Gammaproteobacteria bacterium | reverse complement strand
TTCTTTGCTTTCATTATTACATTTTTTTAAATTGATAATTATATATTCGTCTGTTTTTTCCATTACTGGGCATTGTTCCCGCAGTTTATTAGTTAAATCATCAAAGTTTGCTGAAATATAATATTCTGCTCCCTCATTAACCATTTCATCGATTGACCCGGTTAGTGCCGGCCAGCCGCGGCGGTTGGTTTGGAAAAGAAAAGCCGTGTCCCCGCTATAAGGCGCGATTAGTTTAGCATTTTCAGGTAAAATTCGGTCGGCTCTTTGTCCGGCGGCAACTATTTCCGGGTGGTTAATTTTGTAATATTCACGAATATGAAACCAAGAAAAAGCTAGGCTAAATCCTGCTGTGACAATTAAAAGCAGATAATTGAAATATTTTATGTGATTAGATTGAGATAAGTTTATTAAAAATGTGCTCCCTAATCCCATAAAGACACTAACAGTCGGGATAGCAATAATTTGATAATAGTCATGCTGAATGTTGCCGCGGGAAAAAATAGCAAAATAGGCCAAGATTCCTCCTGCCCAAGAATAAAAAAGCCAAGGTATTTTTTGGTCGGTTTTAGCAATTAACCCTAATCCAAATAAAGTTGCCCCCCAATATCCTAAAATAAGTTTACCCAACCGTTCAGCAAAAAGCCACCGCCACCAGGCAGGCCGAAATCTCATCTTGCCCTGGTTTAACAGCCATTGGTTGGCTGGAATACCAGCTGGGAATTGTTTGATCCATTGTCGCCAGCTCAAAAGCGGGACAGCAATAATAAAAAGTGATAAACCAGCCTTAAAAATTTGCTGGTAGTTAAATTTAAGTCGGTTATTGTTTTTTAAACATAAAATTAAAAAACTGGGGGCGAGAATAAAAACAGCGTAAGGTTTAATTAACAGGGCGGCTGCTCCTAATACTAGACTGATAATATTGGAGGGATTAAATAAACGGAGCTTGAAGTTTATAAAATAGATACTCGCGAGGCTAACCGCGACCATTAACTGGCCGGGAAGAATTGTTCTCGAGTAAAAAATGCTAAAAGGAAGGAACAGAAAGAAGCTGGTGGATAAAAATGCTGTTAACAAATTTATTTCATTTTTGACGATTAAAAATAAAAAGTAAGCCGAAGTTAATGAAGCGAAAATACTTACTAATCTTCCGGCAGTAACAAAATTAATCTCGAATGGTAATTGTTCACTTGCTTGATAGCTTAGGGCATGTAGGGCATTATAAATAGGAAATTCAACCATCCGATACCCCTGCGGGTTAGCTTTCCCTGAAGGAATACTAGATAAGTCATGATATCTTGGCTTGAGCAAGTTATAGCCCGTTTTTAAAAATTCCCGGGCTACAGATGCAGTGTCTGCTTGACGCCATGAGTGCCAGTCAGCCAACGGGGTATTAATTTTATAGAGCCGAACTAAAAATCCGGAAACGAAAAGGAGAGTCAAGGCAATTATTCTAAATTTTTTATTTTTAAACATTTTGATTGCTTTTTATTTTAAATTTTTGACTAGTTATTTTATAACCCATTCCCATCATCATCCAAAAGTAATAAGCTGTTTTTGAGGCTTCAAAAACATCAATGAATATTG
>CAZHXO010000096.1:0-1600 GCA_964536585.1 uncultured Gammaproteobacteria bacterium | reverse complement strand
TAGTCCAGCAAGAATATTCTGTTTCTGAAAAAAACAAACAGAATCAGCTAAATCAGGCAGTTAATTTAATGACTCTTCACTCATCCAAAGGCCTGGAATTTGAGGTTATCTTTATTGTTGGTCTAGAGGAAGGTCTTTTGCCTCACTCTCGATCATTAGACGATTTAGAACAGTTAGAAGAAGAGAGAAGGCTTTGTTATGTGGGGATGACGCGGGCTAAAAAAAGGCTTTTTTTGACTCATGCTGATCATCGGCTCTATTTTGGGCGGACTAACTACAATAATCCCTCCCGGTTTCTTGAAGAATTGCCTGACAATTTGGTAGAAATAAAAGGGGGCCAAGAAGAGCAGCAGACAGACGTGCTTGATTGGGAAGAGTTTGATGATGATTGGTTAAACGATTGGTAAAATATTTTAAAGCGATGATAATTAGAAAAATTGAATCAAACGAAAAAGAGGCTTTTAATAAAGCAATAAACCACCCCCTGCAATCCTGGCAGTGGGGGGAGTTTAAAAAAGCTACCGGAATGAAAGCAATTAGACTGGGACGTTTTAAAGACGGGCAATTAAATCAGGGTTATCAAGTACTTCTCAGGCGAATACCAAAAACTCCTTATTCTGTTGGCCACATTTTAAAAGGTCCACTTCCTGACCATAAGTTAATAAGTGGCTTAAAAGAACTTGCTGAGGAAGAAAATATCATTCACATCAAATTAGAGCCTGATTATATTGTCCGACGTTGGCCAAACAAAAAAGGAAAAATAAAAAAGGATCAGATTAAGGAAAAAAAAGTTAACTTGAAAAAGCTGGACTTAAAACCGTCTCGCCGGGATTTGTTTGCCAGCTATTCGTTTGTAGTTGATTTAACCAAAGAAAAGGATGAGCTGATGATGAATATGCATCGGAAAACAAGATATAATGTTCGGCTGGCCAAGAAAAAAGGGGTTAAGGTTGTTGAGGAATCAACTGACAAGGGATTAAAAATCTTTAATGATTTACTTCAAAAGACGCTTAAACGGCAAAATTTTTACATGCATTCAGCTGATTATTTTCGAAAAATGTGGCAATATCTAGCCCCGGATCAAATTGCTAACATATTGCTAGCTAAGTATCAAGGCGAAATTTTAGCCGCTTGGATGATATTTAAGTGGAAAGACAGAATTTTTTATCCCTTTGGCGCGTCATCATCCAAACACCGTGAGGTAATGGCGTCAAATTTAATTTGCTGGCAGGCAGTTTTAAAAGGCAAACAATGGGGATGTGAAAAGTTTGATATGTGGGGCTCTTTAGGACCAGAGCCTGATAAAAATGATCCCTGGTATGGTTTTCATCGCTTTAAGCGCGGTTACGGCGGTGACTTAGTTGAGTTTGCTGGTAGTTGGGATTTGGTCAATAATTCTCTGCTTTATGAAGGGGTGCAAATAGCAAATAAAGTTCGCTGGGCTTTTCTTAATTTAAAGCAAAAACTTCCCTTCTAGTTTATATTCCCCTGCTCCTCTTTTATAATATAAGCATGTTAATTGATGAAATTGATTTAAAAGTCAAGGGCGGGGATGGAGGCGATGGAATAGTTTCTTTTGCCCCGCAGCTGCGGGGCGGGC
>CAZHXO010000095.1:0-1610 GCA_964536585.1 uncultured Gammaproteobacteria bacterium | reverse complement strand
ATAATAGTGTAGGCTGAAAATAATTAGGTATATAATTCGTATAATTCATATAATTATTAACGAATTTAAGCGAAAATACCTGCCCGAGATGATAAAACAAATTTTTAATCAAAAAAACAGCTCGATCCCCGCAGATAAAACTAAGCTGAAAAAGGCTTTCAAAAACTACTTGGCCAAAGAAAAACACCTTTCTGACTCCTCAATTAGGAACTATTTAGTTGATTTGGACCGCTTTATAGGCTGGTTAGACAAGCAAAAAACCAAGAATTTACAACAATTGAACAATGAAACAATCGAACAATTTAAATCTCACCTTTCCTCCTCTGACTTGGCCAAATCAACCATCAAAAGAAGGCTGTCAACTATCCGGGCCTTTTGCCAAATGGGGGTAAAAAAAGGCTGGTTTGAAGCTAATTTTGCTAAAAATGTCACCAACCCGTCTGATACCTCAGAAACTGAAAAGATACTAGCTGATTTTGAATCCTGGCTAAAGGCCGAAGGGGCAAGCGAGTCGACCATAAAAAACTATATTTCCGACGTTAGAGGTTATCTCTCAGCCAATAAGTAAGTCCTATAGTAATCATGAGCCAAAAATCACTAACAAGTCTATTTAAACCAGAAAAAATCAGACAATACTTGGAGAAACTTAAAATCCAAGGCTTATCTCAATCTACTATTGACCGCAAAAAAGCCTCATTAGAGAAATTTATTGACTTCGCTAAGGATGAAGGTTTAGTATCTCATATCCCGCATCCCGTATTTAGTATGGAAGAGGAGAAAAACTTCAAAGACAAGGCAAGAATTGCCATACTAAATACCAAATACCAAATACGAAATACTGTCGCCGGCGTGCCGGCATTCTTCAAATACGCTACAGTGGCCATATTAGTGGTTGCTTTAGGCTTATTTGCCTACGACCAATTTATCAGACAGGCGCCTGAACAATTAGCCACACCTGACACTTTAACCCGACCAACCCGACAATTATCCTTCCAAGGAAGATTGACTGATTCATCTGATACCCCGATTACTATTTCCACTGATTTTGTTTTCAAGCTTTTTGACACTGAATCAGTAGGAACAGGCACATCACTTTGGACATCAGGAACTTGTGCCATTACTCCTGATGATGACGGTATCTTTTCAGTCACTCTAGGCGGAGACTGCGGATCAGAAATTGACCAAAGTGTCTTTACTGAAAATATCGGTGTTTGGCTGGAAGTAACCACTGACGAGGAAACTTTAGACCCCAGACAGCCAATTGCCACTTCCGCTTACGCCCTAAACTCAGAAACTCTGCAGGGCTTCCCTCCGGGAACCGGCACCAGCAATATACTATATATAGACCAGAATGGAAATGTCGGCATTGGTGCTACTTCGCCAACTATTGAATCTACTGCCGGCACTTTTGCCATCAAAGGCCAATCTCTTATGCTTCAAACTCCGGATACCTCAGATGGGGATATTGACATTAATCCTGATGGGACAGGCAGTTTGAACCTGGTTTTTGAAGGAACAGGAGCAACTTCACCTTATGCCAGCAATAATGTCGGCGGTTTTGTAACCGCAACCAATGCTAATTTAACTTCGGGGGCTTTGTATTATGGCGA
>CAZHXO010000094.1:0-1626 GCA_964536585.1 uncultured Gammaproteobacteria bacterium | reverse complement strand
TTATATAGGTCTAAGTTTTCTAGCGCTAAGGCGGTGCCTTTGACTACTGACAACATTGGTTCTTCTACACGATGGACAGCAACGTTCAACTGGTCTGATAGAAAATCGTCAATTCCACTTAAAAGTGCTGTCCCTCCAGAAATGACAATCCCTTTATCAACAATATCAGAAATCAGCTCAGGGGGTGTTTTTTCTAATACTCCTCGAATTGCCGTCATGATTTGGTCAAGCGGGTGTTTAATTGCCTTATTAACCTCTAAATTTGAAACAATTACTGTTTTGGGCAAACCATAAATTGAATCCCGTCCCTTAATTTTTTTTGTTTTTTCTTTTTTTGGCTCAATCGCTGATCCAAGCTCAATTTTTACTTCTTCTGCTGTTTGGCCACCAATAAGTAGATTATGTTTTTTGCGTAGATAAGCGGCAATAGCATCATCAATTTTGTTTCCGGCAACTCGAACACTTTTGTGAGCTACTACCCCACCCAGCGAGATAACTGCCGCCTCAGTCGATCCGCCGCCCATATCAACAATCATATTTCCTGACGCCTCAGCCACTGGAATTTTTGCCCCAATTGCTGCTGCTAGCGGCTCGTCAATTAAATGAACCACCCGGGCGCCGGCTGATCTAGTCGCCTCAATCACAGCCCGTTGTTCTACTTGGGTTACACCGGCTGGAACACATATCATTACCTCCGGCTTGATGAAAAACAACTTTCCGCATGTCTCTTGGATAAAAAAACGGAGTAAAGATTGGGTTATTTCATAATCAGCAATAACTCCATCTTGCATTGGTTGGCAGGCAGTTATAAACTCTGGGGTCCGGCCAAGCATTTTTTTGGCTTGGTGGCCAACAGCTAGAACCTTCCGGTCTTCTACTGAAACTGCTAGAACAGTCGGCTCGTTAAGAACAATCCCTTTGCCTACTTCCCAAACCAAAGAATTTGCTGTCCCTAAATCTATTCCTAATTTTTTATAAATAGCCATATTTTGATATATTTAATAATGATTATGATAGGTATTAAAAAATTATACCACAACTATTTATTTACTATTAACTATTTACTATTAACTTAAGTATTGCTATTATAAAAATCAATGGATAGAAAAGGGGCTTTAAAAACAATTTTAATTATTTCAACTATATTAATAGTAGTTGGCTCACTAACTTACATTATTAGTTTATTTATCCGCGGCTATCGGCCTGATTTACAAAAACCGGGCTTAGGTTTCATGCCCACCGGCCTATTAGTAGCTAATTCTGACCCTAAAGGAGGATCTGTATATATTGATGGTAAATTAGCTACAGCAACCGATGACACCTTAAGCTTGCCCCCTGAAGAATACCAAGTCAGAATTGAAAAAGATGGTTTTCTACCTTGGCAAAAAAAGTTAATTATTAAAAAAGAAGTTGTTACTCAAACTAACGCTACTCTCTTTAAATCTACACCTGACCTTTCTCCTTTAACAACTACTGGAGCAATAAACCCAACTATGTCGCCAGATGGAACAAAAATTGTTTATGGAGTAAGTCAAGCTTCAAGAGAAAGCAAAAACGGCATCTGGCTTTTGGATTTAGCAACCAATATACCGCTTAGCCGAGCCAATACCCGCCAGCTGACTGATA
>CAZHXO010000093.1:0-1646 GCA_964536585.1 uncultured Gammaproteobacteria bacterium | reverse complement strand
GAAGAGGAAATAGATTTATTAACCCTAGGGCCCGAGGAGGAAGCAGATTTTGAGTTTCAAGCTGCTTTTAAAACAACGGCCGGAAACGAATACCAAGGAAAAACTACAGTATTTGATTTGATTATTGGTGGTGTGAGCATTCCTGTGGAGATTGGGGATGAAGATGAGGATCAAGATGCAGGTACGGAAGAGGCGGAACCTACTGTTAGTGATGAGGAGACCCCGTCCTTAACTTTAGCGGGAGAAGATGACGAGGGTGATGTTTTGGGTGATAAAGATCCTGATGCTAGAGAAAAACCGGAAGGAACAGTTCTGGGAGCTGTTTTACCTGAGACTGGGGGAGGGGCAAGATTGGCGTTAATTGCTTCGCTGGCTGTTTTTGCTGGGCTCTTGCTTCGTTCTATTTTTGCTGTCTATTTTAAAGAGAGTTAGAGCAATAAGTATCCGAGGGTCTATTACTATTGTGTATTAGATTGCTTATGTAAAAACTACTTGTTGCATTTAAAGAAGTATTTCTGTTATAATCCTTAAGGATATGGGATTGATTATTAGTTGGATTAGGTTGTACCTTTTTATTAGGTTTTTAGTTTTTAAAAAATTATGGATAGTATGCTGAATTCTTTTGTTTTTCGAAATAGAAGCAGATCGCGAAAATTTTTGTCAGTCCTTCTTTCTTTTTCTCTGATTTTCCAGAACATTGCGGTGTTTTTTCCTTCTCCAGCAGCTGCGCAAGAAGCAGCAGGCACGCCAACTCCGCAAGAAACTGCTGATCAGGATCCCACACCTATTGAAGAAAAGGTCTGTGTGGAAGACGATGAGATAACAGATGGTAGCGAAGAAGATTGGGAAATAAATTCTGACGAGGAATGGGCCGAAACAAAAGACGCAGTCGATCTTGGTGTTAAATATATTTTCCCGCTTGAAGAAAAAGTTACTGTCACCTTCACCTGCCTGCCAGGGGATGAGAGTCTCCGAGCCCCACTTAAAATCCAAAGAATTAAAATTAGCGACCTCAAATTGCCGGATGATTTTGAAACCGATGCCGAATATGCCTACGACATTACGACCGATATGGAAAATGGGAGTTTTGAGTATGATATTACTCTTCCCAAGACAGAAGACCAAGACGCCAAAGTTTCCTACATTGAAAAATCGGTTGATGAAGCAAAAGAAGAGGTAAATAGTGAAGACGTGAAGAAAGTGGAGGAAGATAAAGTGGAGCAGGATGAAGGTAGTGTTAAGGCCAAGAAGATTGACCACATGACCATCTTTATTGTTGTTACCTCTGACCCTCTCGCTGGTGCAAATTGGCCGGACCCGAGTACATCTTGGACAGATTATTTAACCGAAGAAGGAAATATTGTTAATGATTATGAAGACAATGTTTATGGAGTTAATGATGATACTAATGGTGGGACTAATGTTAGCCCCTCGGAAATTGATATCGCCTCGGGAGCTCTTTTTAGTGGGAAAAACCCTGGGGATTATTCTTCTCTTCAGTATTTTTATGAAGATAATGGGACTTCCGATAATTGCAGTGATGATTATCTTTTTTTGAGAATGCGGCTCGCCGACGACCCCCGTTTCGGTTCAGGTACAGATAAGTACTATAAAGCGAACGTTCACTGGGATTTTTTGATCGATGC
>CAZHXO010000092.1:0-1665 GCA_964536585.1 uncultured Gammaproteobacteria bacterium | reverse complement strand
CAGCAACTGAGGCTCCTGAAGCAACCGCAACTCAAGCCCCAACTTCAACTCCGCCTTCAGAGGATGAAGACAGTTTAACTTTTTTGGTCACCTTCTTAGGTGTAGATGACAGCAATTCGGTTGTGTCCAACCCAGTAGTTGATGTCATTATTAAACAGGGTTATCAAACTGTCCAAGAAGTAAAAAATGTCTCTTTACAGCCAGCTGGAGGGAAGAAATTTTCAGGGACAATTGCTTTAGACCAAATCGGCGCTAATTATTCCGTCTTTATTAAAGGAAAGTGCCATCTAAGCCGAAAGTTTTGCAAAAACAACCAGCAAAGCCATTGTGTCGGGCAGGGAAGTATTGAGTTGACCGAGGGCAGTAATAATTACGATTTTAGTGGTTTGCCTTTAGAGCCTGGTGATTTAAACCATCCTCAAAAAGGTCAAAATGATGTAATTGACGCTTTAGATTTTTCATTTGCCAAAACACAGTTGGGTGAAACCTCAGCAAATTCACCAGCAGATATTGATTACAATGGGGTAGTCAACGGCCGGGATTTAGTATTAATCTTGGGCTCATTGTCTACAAAACACGGCGAGTTGGATTGATTAACAAATGAAACATAAAAAAATATTTCTTCTAGCCTTATTTCTCGCTTTGGTCACTGGCGGCATTTTTGCCGTTTTAAAATTCCGCGGTCAAGAGCAAGAGATTCGTAAAGGTGCTGCTGATCAACCCCATCTTTATTTTAAGCAACCTGAAAATACTAGTCAGGATAAGTTAATAGTTGATGTTTATGTTGATACTGCTGGACAAGAAACAAACGGAGTAGATGCGCTTATTGATTACGATCCTCAAGTTTTAGAATTTCAACAGGCTAAAGAGAGTAATCTCTTTCCTAGTTTCAACTCCAGAGTGCAAGATGGCCGTTTATATATCTACAATGTAGCAGAAAGCCCATTGACCACTAAAAGCGGAGAGTTTAAAATCGCTCAAATTGAGTTTAAGATAAAAAAGGAGCAGAAAACCAGTTTGAGTTTTGTATGTAATTTGGCCCAATTAACTGGCAACTCCAGCGCTATTTGGCAAGGAAGGGATGCAACTAACATTATTGATTGTTCTCAATTAAAAGATTTTACTTATACCCCTCCGGTTGGTCCAACCGGAGAATTGTCACCAACCGTAACCGGGAAACCAAATGTGTAACAATAACTCCAACTCCAGAACCTGATAAAGCTCAAATTTATTTTAAAGTAAGCTTACAAGGGATTGATAATAGTAGTTCTGTAGTTAGCAATCCGCAGGTAAGAGTGATTATCAAGGATGGTTTTTCCACTGTTGCCAAGATAATCAAACTCAAAGATGTACTGGGCCAGGCAAAATTAGTTTAATTGAAGGTATTAATGAGTTTGATTTCAGCGGTTTAGCGCTTCAGCCCGGAGATGCTTTTCAAAGCGGCCAGCAGTCTGATGTGGTTAACACCAGTGATTTTGATTTTATCAGGGATAAATTAGGAACAAATAATTCAATGGCGGACTTAGATTACAACGGAGTAGTCAACGGCCGGGACATTGTCCTTTTACTTCAAACCCTAGAGACAAAATACGGGGATCAGTATTAAGTAGTTGAGCGATTTAGAAGTTTAGCTGTTTAGGGTCAAAGATTTAGTTTTACATTTTA
>CAZHXO010000091.1:0-1668 GCA_964536585.1 uncultured Gammaproteobacteria bacterium | reverse complement strand
CGATTAGAAATTACGTAACAGCCACCTTCTAACCAATCTTCCATTTGCGGTTTGGCCGTCAATCGATCTATTGCATAAGCATATGAAGCTAAATACGGATTTACTTCTTTTAAATTCCCAAAATCTCCGTTTAGATATTTTCCAACCATACTCCCATGAAAGGATTCATAATAACGGGGAAAAGAAATATACTTAGCCTGCTCACCTTGGTTTCCTAAATATTTAGCTAACAACTTTGCTTGAGTTGCTTTACCTGATCCGTCGGTACCATCAAAAACAATTAACTTCCCCCATTGCCTTTTTCTTTTAGCAACGAATTCTAAAAAGTGTCTTAAAATAGAACGAATATTCTCTTTATTAAAATGCTGACCATAAAATAAGTCTTCTTGTTCCCATTCTTTTAAATCCATTTTGCCGTTTTCTTTCTCTATCAACCCCAAAACCGGAATACCTTTTTCTAAAGCCTGAGAGACTAAAAATCCAATTTTATAATCTGGTTCAGTTAAATCAGCAATGACTAAATCTGCTTTTGGCAGCAGTGCCTGCTGCTGTTTAAAAAACAATTGCGGGAACAAGGCAGGAGAAATCTTTTTATCTTTTGGCGGCCGGCCGGGTGATGGATTAAGCAACTTAGTTTTTAATCCCCTTAAGCCTTTAATAATCATCCGCCTGCGGCGCAGACTGGGCTTATCTTTCTTTTCCGAGGATAAAACTAAGACTTGCATACCCTATTTTATCATCCGTTTGTAATTTCAATTAGTCCCGCAAAGCTAATTCTTCTGATAATTCTTTTTTTACTTTTCTAAAGGTGGTCTCAACAAAGGGGTCGTCGCTTCTCCAGACCCTATCTTCAAAAGACCTTTTCTCAACAATTTTAATAAAATCAGCAACTTCACCCTTTCTTATGTAAGAACCATAAATATGAAAGCTGTCTGCCACATGAACTAAACGACCCACACCAATATTTCTGCCCGTCATCTCTGACAAATCTTGGGCAATTCTCTTTTGAAGTTCAGTTAAGGCGTACAAATTCATAAAAGAAGCTTTAAAAGCATCATTGGACCGGAAATGGTCATTCATTTGCAGCAAATAATTTCCCTCAGAATTAATTACCCTGCACCAAAGTCTTTGCAGACACGGAGGTTCATGATGGCCTTGATCTACTGGTGGGAACCAAGTAATCGCCTGCGCTCTTCTCGAATGCGGTGCTTCTGCTAATTTCTTCATTAAGCCATTAATTTGATCTACATACGGCAAATCAAACTCTTCCCCAAGTCCTAGTTTTTCCCAACTGCCGATACCCGGCCAATTTTTCATTCGGTCATGATAGCTATAACTCCAACCGCCTTCTTTTACCCAATGGTCATGAACACCATCTACTACTTCATGGACATAAAGAGCCAATTCTTCTATTCCTGCTGGTAGAGCAAGATGAATCCTCGGCTCTTTTAAGGGCTTGGCGATTGTCATCATCATTGAGGCATCTTTACTTTCGGGGTCAATTTCTTGATCATATTCTGTTGGAATATTGCATCCGAATTCATAAGTAGCCAAAACAGCGGTTTCCCAAACTTCGGGCAGACTTTCCCCTGAAACCGCAATAGAAGGAATCTCATTCGGCCTTAATATCTCTTTCCCGGCAACAAAAACGTTTTCTTTTGATCTCAT
>CAZHXO010000090.1:0-1760 GCA_964536585.1 uncultured Gammaproteobacteria bacterium | reverse complement strand
TATTAAATTAAACTGGATTTAATGCCTAGTGAGCCTAGTATTGTTCAGATTTTAAGAGCCGCGGAAGATTTGCTTCTTACTATTGACTCTTATTTTAGAGACCCGATTTGGGTAGTTGAACATAGCGGTTTTTCCAGAAGTACGAAATATAGAGCAAGGATGATGATTGAAAACAAGAACCTGAGCGAAAAAAAACAGGTTTATGATGACCTTTCTGTTTTATCCTTATTACAGAAATCATGGGACGGAAAATGGCGATTGGTGAATTTTGATATTGAGGAAAAAGAAAGAAAGATAAGAGACCGTATTCGTTCCCAATTAAGGAATTGGGGGTTTAGGTTGTTTCAGCGCTCTGCTTGGGTTTCACCTCTCCCGCTTAATGAACATATAAGGTATTTAAAAGAGCAAATTGGAGCTAATTCGAAGATAGCAATAATAATTGGAGAGTTTATTTCACAGGACCCGAAAAAAATGGTTGCTGAATTATGGGAGATTGATAAATGGGAAAGTGAAGCAGAGGAGTTATTGATGAAGATAATAAAGCAGGAACTAACCCCTGAACTCTTAAAAGCTTCTTTTTGGAAGTTAATATTGAATCATCCCCGGGTCCCTTTAGATTTATTGCCTAAAAACTGGCCGTTGGAACAACTGGTCCAAGCCTTTACTTCTAATTTTTGATTGAAAAATGTTTCATTTATATCGACGATCGTGGCTGCGAGTGGGACGAATTTGACAATTTATTGTTGATTAATTAGTCTGAAAACTAGATGGCATTAAGACAAAAAGTTTCTAGTAATTTTTGGGGGCTTTGCCCCCTTATTTTTTTGGAACAATGAAAAGAATTTTAGGGTTTGACACTGACAAATATTTGCAGGCTCAGAAAAAAGCAATTAAAAAAAGAATGGAAAAGGCTGGTCGGCTGTATCTGGAGTTTGGCGGTAAATTATTAGCTGACAACCACGCGGCTCGGACATTACCTGGTTATGACCCCGAGGCAAAATTAAAACTGCTCAAAGAATTAAAAAAAGATATGGCAATTATTTACTGCCTTTCGGCTAAACAGTTGGCAGACGGTAAGGTTCGGGGGGATTGGGGCGTTGGTTATGACCTGGCTGCTTTAAAAGCCTTAAATGATTTGAAAGAAGCTGGGCTACCGGTTGAAGGCATAGTGATTAACCGTTATGAAGGCGAATCAGAAGCAAAAATATTTGCCAAACGCTTAAGAAGAAAAGGGGTCAAAGTTTATAAGCGAAAAGAAATCAAGGAGTATCCTCAGAATCTGGACTTGATTTTAAGTCCTCAGGGATACGGCCGGGATGATTATTTAGAAATTGATAAGCCGTTAATCGTTGTTTGGGGAGCCGGCGGCGGATCAGGAAAACTTTCCACTTGCTTGGGCCAGATTTATTTGGATGCCCAGCATGGAGTTGATTCTGGCTATGCGAAATTGGAAACTTTTCCAGTTTGGGATCTTTCCTTGGATCATCCAGTCAATGTTGCTTATGAAGCTTCGACAGCGGATTTGGGCGATACTAATATGATTGACCCTTTCCACCTTCAAGCCTATGATAAAACAGCAGTTAACTACAATCGCGATATTGAGGCCTTTCCGATTATTAAAGAAATTTTTACTAAATTGCTACCTAAAGATAATTTTTGTCGCCGGTATAAATCTCCCACTGATATGGGAGTAAATCTGCTTTCTCAAGGAATAATTGACGATGAAGTTGTAAGAAATTCAGCAAAAAAAGAAATAAATT
>CAZHXO010000089.1:0-1839 GCA_964536585.1 uncultured Gammaproteobacteria bacterium | reverse complement strand
ATCATCCAAAAGTAATAAGCTGTTTTTGAGGCTTCAAAAACATCAATGAATATTGCATTGGCAAGAAAGCCAAACATTAGCCCTAAAAACCCGGCGGCATATATTCTTTTTCTTTTACTTTTACATAATCTCTGCCAGTAATATTTGACTAGATGGAAAATAACTAGTAGTAAAGCCGCAGTGCCGATTATTCCTGTTTCTCCCAGCATCCGTAGGTAATCATTATCAGTTGCAAGGCCTAAAGATGAGTAGCCGGTTCCAGTGAGAGGGTTTTTAAAGAAAGCTTTTTTGGCTTTCGGCCATTCAACATCAAATCGGATGCTTGATGAACGTTGTGCAGCAGCAGCAGTTTCTTCAGGCGTCGGCCAGTCCCTAGTTTTTAGCTCTTTATTCACTTTTTGTTTAGTTGGTTCAGGGGTAGTTGGCTCTTGTTTGCCCTTACTAACTTCTTGCTGAGAGGTTTTTTCACTGACTGGGCTTGGTTCTGGTTGACTAGTTGGAGTTGGGATTGATTGCCTTCTTAAAGAAATGTTTTTAGCTGGATTGTTTTCCTGCCAGAAATATTCTATTTTTACTATTTGCTTGTCCAGGCCAGGAACGCTTCTGAAGCTGGTTATAAACCGTTGGTTTAATTCTTGAGAAGCGAACCCCAATAAGAGACTAAAGACGATTACTGGAATAATCGACCAGTATTTTTTAGCACAAAAAAGGGTGATAGTGATTCCGATTAAGTAGGCGATAAAAGATACTCGGGAAGCGGTCAATACAAGCATGTAGAATGCCAGTGCCGTTGGTATAAATAAAAATATTTTTTTATACTTTTGTTTTAGAGCTAGAAATATTGTTGGCATAAAACTTAAAACCATCATTAGCCAAACAGCCAAGTCATAATGCCCGGAAAAAGTAGCACTTATTCTGGTCCATTTATCTAGATAAAGCAAGGTTCCTTTAGAAAACTCCTCGTTCATGGTTGAAATTACCGGCCAGCTTAGATATTTTTGACCCATACCGTAAATAAAAACTCCAATTAAGGCGATTAAGATGATCATCCTTAAATCTCTCCAGTCCTTGTATTTCTTAATCGCATCATAAGCAATAAAAAAGACAATCATATATTCAATTCTTCTTACCCAGTGTAAAAACATTAACTTAGGATCAATTAAATTCGTGATTAGCCAAGCTGTAAAGCTGCAAATTAAACCGCTTAGCCAAAAAAGAACAAATAATTTAAATATTCGTCTTTTTAAAACCGGGAATCGGCGAAGCAGCTGACTGATTAGCCAGACAATTGCTGCCCCGGCAACTAAAAAATCCGATAAGCGGATTGCCACCCAGGTGTTATCAACTAGCTGCCATGGAAATTTAGGGTATAAGGGAATGGCAATTAATAAAATTGCTGTTGCTAAAAATGGTCCTCTAGTTTTAAACCAGTTTAAAAGCTTGTCCATAAGTTTTTTTTAAATAACTATTATTAGTAACTAAACCCAAGAAATAGGCGCTGGCCGCTTTGGCTTTAAGCATTAATCTGATCAAAAATTCTTTCCATTTAGGTTTATGCTTTTGATAAAAATAGACTAATCCTTGATAAATGTGTAAAATTTGCCCTGTTTTGCCTGTTGGTGAACTTCCACCGCCTAAATGTATAATTTTAGCATTCGGGTAAAAATAGATTTTCTTTCCAGCCTGTTTAGCCCGATAACACCATTCAACTTCTTCAAAATACATAAAAATATTTTCATCCAAGCCACCGATTTGGTCAAAAACTTCCTTTCTAGTCATTAAAAACGCTCCAGCAACCCAATCTACTTTTTTAATTTCAATTGGGCTGGTCATTGACCA
>CAZHXO010000088.1:0-2014 GCA_964536585.1 uncultured Gammaproteobacteria bacterium | reverse complement strand
ATTTTATTGCTTATCTATTAAGTACGTCGATCGTCGTATTTAATGGATGTTTTTTTGTCAGCAGTTAGCAGTTAGTTATCAGTAGTTAATTACTTTGGCATTCTGGGCAAAAATACGTCCCTCTGCCAGAAACTTTTATTTTTTTTATTTTGCGACCACATTGAGGACACTTTTCACCCTCTTTGCCGTACACTTTTAAATGCGATTGCATTTTTCCTCTTTCCCCGCTAGCCGTTCTAAAGGCTTCATCTTTGTCTGTTGTTCCTTTGTATTTAAGGGCTTTTTTAAGTATTTTAATAATACAATTATGAAGTTTGTTTATTTTCTTGGGTTCTTTTTCGACAATTTCTTTTGCCGCTTGTTTAGGATGAATACGGGCACAAAACAACACCTCATTAGCATAAATGTTGCCGATGCCAGCGATTTTTTGCTGGTCCATTAAAAGTAATTTTATTGCTCTCCGAGTTTGGGAAGCAATTTTTTTAAGATAGTTGGGAGTGAAGCTGTCTGATAAAGGATCAACACCGGAAAAGTTTTTAAGTTCTTTGTCCAGCTTTTTTGTTTTAACTACTTTGATCCAGCCAAAAGCCCGGAGGTTATTAAAAAGCAGAAATGTTCCATCATCAAACTCGAAAATAACCCGGGTATATTTGTTAGGCAGTCGCTCAACATCATAAACATTATTTTTAGGTTTGTGGGTGTAGGGTTTGGATTCTTCCAGTTTTCTCCGATATATTAGCTGGCCGGTCATTTTTAAATGCACCAGTAAATGGAGCTGATTGGATAAATCAATGATGATAACTTTTGCTTGACGGCGGACATTAGTTATTTTCTGATTGATAATTTTTGTTTTTTCTCCTTTAAAGCTTTTTTCTCTCAATACTTTGACTTTAATGATTTTTTTGTTGATTATTTTTTGACTTAATTGTTGGCTTAGTGTTTCTACTTCCGGCAGTTCTGGCATATTTTAATGATTAATGACTAATGATTGATGATTAATGAATAATAAATGTTATCGACCAAATTCTATCCCCAGTTTTAAATCCTTTTCAAGTTGTTGATTAAAGAGGAGTTTTCCTGAAACTACGTTTGCAGCTGGATTAACTTGTAAAGGTTGCCAGGAGTCAGGGTAGGAAACCAAGACTGAGACCGAGGTTGGCCGATATCCTGATTGTTTTTGCCAGTAGAGCAGGTAACCTAGTTTTGAATTTTTAAACTCTGTTGCTTTTTGGCTGAATTTAACTTCAATAGTTCTTTTGGATTCGATTGGTACTTCTATTTTGAATCCGATTACTTGTTTATTATTTTCTATTTTTTGATTACTACTAATTGTCTGGCGATTAGCATTGGTTAAAGGATTATAAGTAGTAATTTGGTTTATTTCGGTCCCCAAGGGCAGGTAAATTCTTAACCAAGCAGTGTACTTGCCCCCCGGCCAATTACTAGAGTGAGCTGTATTTTCGTAATTAATTTTTAAAGTGTGGTCTATTTGACCATTATTTTGAAAATCAATTGCTTGTTCTATCCCTCGTTTTAGGAAATAGTTGGCTTTATTTACCCCTAAATTGCCCTCGACTAGATAGAGGTAGTCAGCAAAACAAGCAGTTTGATTACAATTTGAGTTACGAATACTTCCGTCCCAGTTTAACTGATTAAGCCTTTCGGCTAAGTTGTCATTATGCATATAAACAAGGATTTCCTTCTCTTGAATTGATTGCCAGATGGCCTGGAATAAATTAATGTATTCTTTAGCTTCAGCTGTTTTAATTCTTTCAAATAGTTGTTGGCCAAGAACACCTAAAAAAGTTGCTTTTTGGTGTGAGCCCGCAAAACTCTCTTTCTCGCTCCAATACTCGGCTCGTTCAAATAGGTTTTCAGCTGTAATCGTTTCATTGTAGTCTGGTAAGTTAATTTCCCCAAGAGCAGAGATTAACTTTTCGGCTGCTTCCAAGTTGAACCCAATTACGCCATCGACATCCCGGCCTAGTTCTTTGTCTAGGAACCACTCTGCGTT
>CAZHXO010000087.1:0-2035 GCA_964536585.1 uncultured Gammaproteobacteria bacterium | reverse complement strand
ATTTTGAAGATAAAACAGTTTTAGTTCGGATTGATTGTGACGTTGACCTTTGTGAGGATGAAACTTGTGATCAAAAAAAAGTAGATGCCGAATTTCGTCTTCAGGCAATGCTGCCAACAATCCACTTTTTACAAAGAAAAAAGATAAAAAAGATGATTTTAGTGGGGCATATGGGCCGACCAGGTGGCCAAACTGACCCAAAATTATCTCTTGCCCCTATTGCTCAGTGGTTTTCAAAAAATTTCAAGGAATGTTCTCTTATTACTAATTACCAATTACCAATTACTAATTACTTGTCTCTCCTTGAAAACCTTCGTTTTGATCCGGGAGAAAAGAAAAATGACCAAAAGTTTGCTAAAAACCTGGCTTCACTGGCTGATGTTTATATTAATGAAGCTTTTGCTACTGCCCACCGCGAACATGCTTCTTTAGTTGGGATACCAAAATATTTGCCCTCGTTTTTAGGGTTAAGAATGGAAGGGGAAATAAAAACACTCAGTTCAATAAAAGAAAAAGCCAAAAGGCCGTTGGTTTTTGTCTTAGGGGGCAGCAAACCAGGCAAGCTCGATTATCTTGACTTTTTGGCCAATTGGGCAGATAAACTACTTATTGGAGGCAAGCACCCGCAAGAAAAGTCAATGGTCAATGGTCAATGGTCAAATGTAAACTGGGCTGAACTTAAATCAAACGGCCGGGATATTGATAAGGAATCAATCAAGCAATTCAAACAAGAAATTAATCAGGCAAAGACAATAATTTGGGCTGGTCCAATGGGAGTTTATGAAGAAGAGGAAAATCGGCAAGGGACAGTAGAAATAGCCAGAGCAATCGCCCAATCAAAAGCTTTTAAATTAGCCGGCGGCGGAGACACCCACACAATATTGACCTGGCTAGACCTATGGGATAATTTTGACTTTATCAGCACCGGCGGTGGTGCGCTACTTCAATTCCTTGAAAAGGGATCTTTGCCGGCAATTAGAGCAATTACCAAAAATTAAATTTGGCCTTGAATTGCTTTTTCTAGTTGTTTAGCCAAGTCTGACACAACTGGAAGTTCCAGCTTCTGGTTGTTGTAGGCCTTGACCATTAAGACTATCCATAGAATTAGACCCAGAGGCCATAAAAACACACTTATTATTTGTCCCAGAACCGGGATAAGTGTGATTATGGTTAATGCCCCAAAAACAACGACGCTTTGGGCGGCATTAAAACGGATAAAATCGTCTTCCTTTTCGATTAGCAAGAAGACGATACCGGTAACCCATCCGGCTGCATAAGTTAATAGCGCTCGGACGTTACCTTCCTTCTGGGCTATGGATGCCTCTTTATTATTAACCATATTTTTAATCTAACAGAAGTAAAACCGGTTTGTCAACTATAGTATCTAAAGGTTAAAATAAAGAGCAAGAAAGTGTATAATAAGAATGCTCGTTTAAAACTTATCCCCGGTCCGCCGCCAACTGCGTAGGCAAGGTGGGCAGGTAGAGCGGACGATATAATTAAGTATGATACAAAGTTTTTATTACACTTATGTGTTGAAAAGTGGTCAAGATGGTAATTTATATATTGGCTGGACTGATAATTTGAAGAAAAGATTAAGAAGTCATAAGGAAGGTCAAGTTAAAGCGACAAAGAGTAGAAGGCCCTTAAGTTAGTTTATTATGAAGTTTGCTTATCTAAACAAAGTGCAATAAAAAGAGAAAAGGTGTTGAAAACAGGATTTGGAAGAAGTTATTTAAAAAGAAGATTGACAAGTAAATATTAATCCCCGGTAGCTCAGTGGTAGAGCGTCCGACTGTTAATCGGCAGGTCACTGGTTCAAATCCAGTCCGGGGAGCCCAACCTTGCTTACTCGAACGGAGCCTTCTTCAATAAGGGGTTTTAATTGTTTAGATAGGATAAAATCATCAATTTCTGTTTCTTTAACCATAATTTTATCCAAAAATAACTTAAGATAATTCCGTTTTACATCTTTATCTGCTTTCTTATAAGCAGTGCCAATATTTTCAGCTAGTCTTAATACTTTTTCCAATGT
>CAZHXO010000086.1:0-2089 GCA_964536585.1 uncultured Gammaproteobacteria bacterium | reverse complement strand
GATGAAAACTGGACCAAAATAAAAATGCGATATGCTAACTTTAATCCAGCGATGTTCAACGATATATTATGTATGGATATAAGCAGGGCTAAAGCAGACCAGTGGCAAAGCCTTTTAAGCCAAAGGAAAATTGTCCCTTCAGAACTATTGGTTGTTGGAGATAACCTTCAGGCAGATATAAGAGCAACAAGAGAATTAGGAGCTAAGTGTGTATTTGTAAATAGGCATAGTGAAAGTCATCCAGACTTAGAAAAAGATAAAAATGTTTGGCTTGTTAACCACATCTCTGAACTTATTCCAACCTTAATTAATTCCATGTGATAAAATATCTACAATTATGAAGATAAATAGGGGTGTTATTGCTGCTGCCGGGCGCGGAACCCGTTTTCTTCCCACTACCAAAGCCTACCCAAAAGAATTAATTCCCATTTTAGGCAAGCCAAATATCCAATATTTGGTTGAGGAAATGATCGGCGCTGGAATAAAAAAAATTGCTATTATTCACCGACCAAAAGAAAATAAAATTAAAAATTATTTCACCAAAGATAAGAAACTTGAAAAATATTTAAAAGAAAATAATAAACTAAACTACTTAAGCAGCTTAGAGAAAATCTGGGAGCAAGTTGAGAATTTTAAGTTTATTCCGCAATCACCTAAATTACCTTACGGAAATGCTTCTCCTGTTTTAGCGGCTAAAGAATTCATTAACAACCAACCATTTGTTTATATGTTCGGCGATGACATAATTTTGGAAGATAGACCCGGCAACTATCTAGGCGAGCTAATTAAAGTCTATAAAAAACACAAACCGGCAGTTGTTTTAGGTTGCCAAGAAGTTCCTTGGGATGAAATTAGCCGTTATGGAAGTATCAAGTTTGCTGAGAATAAAAACGTGCCCAATCAGGCAGTCAAAGTATTAGAAAAGCTGCCTAAAGACAAAGCTCCTTCCAATATTGCCCAGTTCGGTAGATTTGTTCTTTCTCCTAAAGTTTTGCAAGTCTTAAAAAAACAAGAATTAGCCAAAGGCGAACTTTGGTTGGCCGATGCCAATAATACCTTAGCTCAAAATGACCTGGCTATTGCTCATCCAATTAAACAAGGTAAATGGCTAACTACCGGAGACCCACTAAGATGGCTGAAAACTAACTTAGAATTTGCTCTTAACCATCCTGATTACACTCAAAAAATGAAAAACTTTCTGAAAAATCTAGATATTTCTTAATCTTTTGTCTGATTCCCTCCATAAGCCACATCAGTAATAAAACACGGGTCTCAACCACCCCATTTTCTGTTTTAATCTCCTCCGCTCTCACCCAGGAGTTATTATCTTTACTTTTAACTCGAAAATATTTGTTTATAGGCTTGATTTTAACACTAAAAAGAAAACTGCGATCATCAGTTGTATAACTTAACTAATAAGTTTATAATTTAAGTATGAAAAAACTGAGTAAGCAAACTCAACAAAAAATAAGAAATCTTCGCAAAAAAGGTCTCTCATATAAACAAATCTCTGATAAATTCAATATTGGCAAAGGTTCCGCATATAAATATGCAAAGGATGTAAAACTAAATAAAAAAGCAAAGAAAAGAATACAAAAAACAATTAGAAAAGGTGTCGAGAAAGCAGCTAAAAATAGGAAAACAAAACGGCTTAATTTACTAAAAAAACTTAAGAATGAAGCAGAGAAAAATGTTAAAAACAGATTGAGCGTTGACAAAGAGCTAGCCAAAATACTTTGTGCCCTACTCTTTTGGTGCGAAGGGAATAAAACCCAGCTGAATATGGTCAGATTCACAAATTCAGATCCTAAAATGATTAAGCTCTTTCTATACTTATTAAGGAAAGGCTTCAATATCGAAGAATCAAAATTCAGATGTCTAATACACTTACATGAATATCATGATGAAAAAGAACAAATTGAGTATTGGTCAAAAATTACTAACGTTCCTGAAAAACAATTTCATAACAGCTATGAAAAGCCAAATACAGGGAAAAGAAAAAGAAAAGGTTATCCAGGCTGTTTGGCTTTAACCTACTATAATGATAAAATAAGTAAAGAATTGTGGGCAATATATAAAGCAATTCAAA
>CAZHXO010000085.1:0-2103 GCA_964536585.1 uncultured Gammaproteobacteria bacterium | reverse complement strand
CTTCAGATACCGTAAAATCATCAGGTGAATCAAAATCAAAATAAAAACCTTCATCGGTAGCCGGGCCCATGGCCATGATAATCTTATCCCCCCAGATTTTTTTCATTGCCGCCATTAACACATGCTCAGCAGTATGGCGAAGGGCATGCAATCGGTCCTTATTCTCTTTTTCACTCATTAAATTTTATTTTAACACACCCTCTCCGTGTCATCCCGACCGAATCCAGCAGCTGCTGGAGAAGTGGAGGGATCCCTTTTATAAATAAAGAGGGATTTCTCGATTTAGTAAGAACATCACTCGAAATGACAAAAAATAAGGACTGCACTTGGTTTTAGAACCTACGTAATGTAAAAACTCTTCTCCACAATGTTATAATTTATTTATGTCTTTAGATAAATACAAACAAAAACGTGATTTTTCAAAAACCAAAGAACCCTCGGCAGATAAAAAGAAATCTAAAAACTCTCAGCCTATTTTTGTTATTCAAAAACACAGTGCTTCTAATTTACATTATGATTTACGTTTAGAAATCAACGGTGTATTAAAATCCTGGGCTGTTCCCAAAAAGCCGCCTAATAAATCCGGCATTAAAAGATTAGCCATCCAAACCGAAGACCATCCAATGGAATATGCCGACTGGGAAGGAGAAATTCCGGAAGGCGAATATGGAGCCGGGACCGTGGAAATATGGGATAAAGGAGAATATGAGAATCTAAGAAAAGACAAAGAAAACATGACCATGAGTGACAGCTGGCAAGACGGAAAAATTGAAATTAAACTTCAGGGACAAAAACTAAACGGTAACTATGCTTTAATTAATACTTCCCAAAAACAAGAACACTGGCTGCTTTTAAAAATGAAAAGTTAATTTCGTGAAGAATACTTTTTAGCAACATTAAGAATTTCTTTTTTTGCTTGTTTAAAGGGCATGCTTAACCTAAAACCAGCCGCTCCTGGATGACCGCCACCGCCAAGCTCAGCAGCAAGCTTGCTAACATCAAAATCCTTCCTCGACCGCAATGAACCGCTCAACTCTCCTTTTTCTTCCTCAATCACAATCATGCCAAACTCTGTCCCCTCAATCCCAGCCATAAATATACTGGCTGCTCCTGAACGGTAATCCCGGGGATAATTATCGACAAAATATTCTCTTGCTTGCTCAAAGGGAATAAAAGAATAAGCAAATTGGCCTTCATCATCAATTTCTAAATTCTCCAACACTATTCCCCAAAATTTTAGTTTACTAAATTCATTTCTTCTTAAATAATTAAAAACTATTTCGTCTAAATCTGCCCCTCTTTCCATTAGGTCAGCTGCAATCCTCATTGTTTGAGTAGAAGTGTTGGTGTAGCGAAAAACTCCGGTATCAGTCACTACTCCGACTAACAAAAGCTGGGCCAATTCTTGATCAATATCAACTTGCCAAAGTTTAAATAACTGATACAAAATCTCTGCTGTTGAAGCTAGCTCCGGCACTACTAAATTTATTCCACCCATCTGCTTATTAGTCTGATGATGGTCAATATTAATTACTTTTTCTTTAGGCGCTATTAAAGCATCCTCACTAAACTTGGGGCTAACCATCCGCCAGGAAGCACTGTCGAGCAAAATTATTAGATCAAACTGGTCATAACTCAAATCAGTAAAAACCAAATGCTCAATCTGTTCGGTCTCAAAAAGATAATCAAATGTTTTTGGAACCTGGGTGGGAGTAATTAATTTAATTTCTTTGTTTTCTTTTTCTAAAAATTTTTTTAGAGCCAAATTTGAAGAAATACTGTCTCCATCCGGCCCTCGATGTAGGGAAAGAAGAATTTTATCAGCTTGATCTATTTTTCTCTTTATTTGCGAAGCAATTTTTTTGTCAACGGCCATAAAGAATTTTAACACAAGTTGTGCGCCCGGAATCCGTCGGCTGACGGAGAACCCTCGACACGGTGCGCCCGGAAGGAATCGAACCCTCGACCCACGGCTTAAAAGGCCGGTGCTCTGCCTGGCTGAGCTACGGGCGCAGTGTACGCTGAGGTCCGGAGGGGATTTGAACCCCTGAATAGCGGTTTTGCAGACCGCCGCGTTAGCCAACTTCGCCACCGGACCAAAAC
>CAZHXO010000084.1:0-2246 GCA_964536585.1 uncultured Gammaproteobacteria bacterium | reverse complement strand
CGGGGGCAAAAGCAGTTATTGTTGGTGAATCCTGCACTTATTCTCTTAACACCAGAAAAGTATTGGAAGAAACCGGAGTATTTGATTTGTGCCGTAAATTAAAGGCTAAAGTCTATGTTTTTGAAGAACGGGAGTGGGTTATGAAAAAGGTTGATAAAGCCCAGCACATGAACAGTTTAATCGTTCCCAAGATTTTAGATAAGGCCGACAAAGTTATTGCCTTGCCTTGTCTTAAAACCCATCGCTATGCCCGGTTTACCGCCAGTTTGAAGTTAGCGGTCGGCTTTCTTAAAACTCGCCAGAGAATGCGTCTTCATTTAACAAAGCTGGAAGAGAAAATTGCCGATTTGAATTTGATTTACCAGCCGGATTTAATTTTAATGGATGCCAGAAAAGTTTTTGTTACCAAGGGGCCAAAAGACGGCAAAGTAAAACAGCCGAATGTAGTTCTAGCCGGAACAGATCGGGTAGCAATCGATGTTGAGGGAGTAAAAATTCTTAACTCTTTCCGAGCCAGAAACAGATTAAATATGCCGGTTTGGGAACTGCCTCAAATCAAAGCTGCTGTTGAGCTTGGCCTTGGTTCTGCTTCTGAAGATGATTATCAAGTTAAGCAGATTTAATATATCTGATTCCTTCTTTATAATTTCTGAAAGCTGTTAGTAATTTCTTGGAATAAGTCAACGTCGGTATTGTTATGAAAGGTGAGAAACTTCCCGTTTATTTGTTTAACTATCAATTCGGATAAGCGGTTTTGATATTTTTGTTGATATTCAGCTTCTGTGTCCCAGATTTCAATGGGAATATCATAGGCCTGCCCGCCTTGGTAAAGCAAAACCAGCGCATTTGGCCAGCCGTAAAGATTATTTTCATCATCTAAAGCTTCAAACTCTTCGGGATAGGAAAATTGAAAGCCGTATTCTTGATTTGTATAAGTTTGCCAATCTTGGTAAGGGTCTGGTGACGGCTGGGTCGTGATTTCTTTTTTAGTTTCCGGGCTGGGTTCGGTCTCTGGAATATCGATTTCTTTTTCAGGTACTTCTTGTTCGCTTTCTGTCTTCAGTTCAAAGATTTCTTTTTGCAGCTGCTGGTTTTGGTAAATAAAGTATGCACCCAGAGCAGTGAAAAATAAAAACATTAAGATAACAACAATAGTTAAAGTTTTGTTGGTTGAGTTTGAAGTGTTATTCCCCATTTGCTTAATTCTAATATAGCAGTTATTAAAATTAGTTGCAATAAGTGTTAAAATATATTAATGTCAATTTTTGATGAAATTGAAAGCGACCCTCGGCTTCGAGAAATTGAACAAACCTTGCAAAAACTTAACATTGAGCGCCTCAGTACTTCTTTGGCTTTAAGAGACGGAGATCTAAGTCCTAAAGAGGGGGAAAGGAGACTTGAAGAAATTGATCAAAAAGTGGACTCAATAAGACAAGGAAAAGATTATCAAAGGTGGCAAGAAGCCCATATCCCACCAGCCTTACGAGAAGAATAATTTTACCACTGCAATTCAGTACCACGGTTCGAACCATAGTACTGTATTTAGATTTTTATTAATCCTTGCCATTGAGATAAGTAGGAAAGATGTTAAAATAATTAGTGTTATGGGAAAAGAAAGTGAACAAAGTTATGATTCCTTTAAATATTTTATGAGTGTGGGTAAAAGATATCATTCTGAAGGAAATTACCCGGAAACAGGTGATGAAGTTCAGGTTGTTTGCAAAGGAAGGAATTGGCCTCCGGTAATGGAGGATGGTGTTTATCCTTATGTGGTTCAGCCGTGCGGAGAAGTAAGGTTTTCAAGACAGCCGAGACCAAAGTGTAAAATTCACCATCCGGAACTGTGTAGAGAAAAAGAGGTTGTTGGAGCCGGGATGTTTCAGATATATAATGGAGAAATTACCCGGGTTTCAAATGAAAGCGGTCATTATCAGCCAGGGGTAGATTCTTTGATTTATACAAAGAAAGCGTTTGAATATTGGGATGCGCCATTAGCTCAAAATGTGGAATTTGACGGTAATTGGGTACTCAGGTCAAACTAATTCTGGTTGTTAAGATTCCAAATTCTAATTTTCGGATTCTAGGATTCTCACATTAACCATCAATCATTAGTCATTAATCTTTCAGCGCCTCCTTAACATACTTTATTTTCTCACCTTTTTCTTTTATCCCACATAAAACTTGTTCCGACCCCTCAAAAATATTTTCAGGTAATTTATCTAAAGCAAACCAGCTGAACCCTTGAC
>CAZHXO010000083.1:0-2257 GCA_964536585.1 uncultured Gammaproteobacteria bacterium | reverse complement strand
TCTTTAGTGGTTATCGACCGCAGATTTATATCAGAACAACTGATGTAACTGGTGAGCTTGAATTGCCAGAAGGTGTTGAGATGGTTATGCCGGGTGATAACACTAAAGTTAGCATTGAGCTGATCAAGCCAGTTGCGCTTGAAAAAGGTTCCAAGTTTGCTATCCGTGAAGGTGGCAAAACTGTTGGAGCCGGTGTGGTAACCAAGATTGTAAAATAACAATTTTAATTATTAAAAACTTTGAAAATTAAACAAAGGGACAGAGGTGGATTATGGCAAAGCCAGGAAGGATACGAGTTAGGTTAAAAGCCTGGGATCATCGGATTATTGACGAAGCTGCTGCGAAAATTGTTGAAGCAGCAGTAACAACCGGGGCCAGAGTTTCTGGACCTATCCCATTACCGACTGACAGAGAACTATATACCGTTCCTGTCGCCCCTCATTCCTTTGGTAAGGCATCAAAAGATCAATATGAAATTAAAACCCACAAGCGTTTGATTGATATCGAGGACGCAGGGGTTAAAACCATTGACCGGTTGCAGCACTTGGATTTGCCGGCCGGGGTGAGAATCGATATTAAGATGTAACCATATGCCCTAACTAATTTATTTAGTTAGTTATTAAGTTTTAATGTTGGGGCCTTTCCAGGCCTCTTTTTTGTTGCGATGATAAAAGGATTTATTGTAAAAAAACTGGGAATGACGCAAAAATTTTCCGAAAATGGAAAATTGGAAGCCGCGACAATTTGTCAGGCGGCTCCTTGTTACGTGGTTGGAAAACGTCTTAAAAAACGAGACGGCTATTCTGCTCTTCAATTGGCGGCCGGAGTAAAAACAAAAAGCAATAAGCCCTTGCAAGGTCAGCTGAAGAAAGCAAAACTTGATTTTGTGCCAAGGCTAATTAAAGAAGTAGGTTGGGAAAATAATGAGGCAAAAATGCCTGAGATTGGCGATGAGATTAGTGTTGAGCAAGTACTTGAAAGCGGAACAGCAGTTGACGTAGTTGGTAAATCTAAGGGGCGAGGATTTACTGGCGTAGTTAAACGCTGGGGTTTTCGGACCCAGCCGAGAACGCATGGTCAAAAACAGCGTTGGCGAGCACCAGGGGCGATCGGAGCTCAAACACCAGGGAAAGTAATTAAGGGGAAGAAAATGCCCGGTCATTACGGTAATCAGCAAGTAACCATCAAGAATCTTAAAATTCTGGATGTTAATTCCAAGAAAAACCAGGTTTTGGTTAAAGGGGCTGTTCCCGGGCATAAAAATAGTTGGTTAATTCTTGTTCCTCGTCAGGAAGTTGAGAAAAATGAAAACTAAAGTTTTTGCAACTAAGGGTAAATCAACTAATATTGACTTGCCTGTAGAATATTTTAAAGCGCCGATTAATGAGCAATTAGTTGCTCAGGCAGTCCGAGTGTATTTGGCCAATCAGCGCAGAGCTTATCCCAAAGCTAAAACTCGAGCGGAAGTAACGGGTTCGAGAAGAAAGATTGCCCCCCAGAAAGGAACAGGCAATGCCCGACACGGCGATCAGTATGCCCCGATTTTTGTTGGTGGTGGGGTGGCACATGGACCAAAAGGGAAGCAAAGCTATCAACTTAAAATGCCTAAGAAAATGAAAAGAAAAGCACTGCAAGCAGTGTTGACTGATAAAAAAAAGAGGAAGAAGATTAAAGTGGTTAAAAGTCTAAAAGATATTCAGCCGAAAACTAAGGCAGCTCAGGAAGTGTTGGAGAAAATATTTGATAAGGAGCTTCCAGGTGAAGGAAGCTGCCTTTTGGTTTTGCCAAAGAAATGGGAAAATACCCATCGTGCATTTCGTAATTTAGCTCAAGTTGATATTACTTATTTGTCTCAGCTAAATGCTTATTTGCTTTTAAAACACGAGTATATAATTTTTGCTTTAAAAGCAGTGAAGGATTTAAAAGAAAGTAAAAATGGATAAACACCAAATTGTTTTTGGACCGGTTGAAACTGAAAAAAGCGCTCGAGCCCAAGAAAGGGATGTTTACACTTTTTGGGTAGATAAGAAAGCCAATAAGAATCAGATAAAAAAAGCAATTGAACAGTTGTTTGGAGTTAAACCTGAAGAGGTCAGAACAATGATTATGCCGGGCAAACCAAAAATGATTTGGCGTCAGAACAGAAAAGTTTATTCTCAATCCAAGAAAAAAGCTTTAATTAAGTTACCTGAAAAGACAAAAATTGATTTAACTAAAATAAAATGACTAAAAGATACAAAAAACTAACCAAGATTAG
>CAZHXO010000082.1:0-2367 GCA_964536585.1 uncultured Gammaproteobacteria bacterium | reverse complement strand
CACTTGTTGCAAAAATTGTACTATTATAGTTAGGCATAGAAAAACGGTCAAAAATAACTAAAGAGCCGTTATGCTGGTTAATGCCGTACATTACTCCTTTGTCATCGGATAAATCCGAAGAAACAAAAGGGAAAGTAGAGGCCAGAGAGGTTGTGTCCATATTTCGAGTAATTTCTAATTTATCTTCCGCTATCGGCAGAGTGGTTTTAAACCCCTCTTCCATTTGTAAAGTGGCGTGTTTGGGAATAATAAGCAGAGAACCTAAATTAGATTCCAGTTCTTTGCTAATTTGGTTTAATTGTTCAACTGACTTTGCCCCGATAGTAATGTATAAGCCGAATTGAAAAAACTTTTCTACTCCCTTAACCAATTGTTCTTGCAAGGCTAGAGCATCTTCAAGTTTTGCCTTTGTACTTGGGTCAACTACTTTCCCTCGTTGGACGTCTGAAGAAATTTCTGCTTCCATTTCAGCAATTTTTCGTCTTAAATCATCTAAAATCTCTTTTCCTTCAGTAGGATAAATATTCATTGAAATATCCAAGGAGTGGTCAAAGTTAATTAGAGATGAGAGCCAATTAGCAGAAACAAACCGCGGATAATCAACAATAAACAGAGTACGATAATAACGGTTGTTGATTCTAATCCAGTCAAAGTCAACCTCAATTGCTGAAGGAGCAATAATGTCTTTAACCGAAACTAGACCTTTTTGAAATTTTGATTTATCCTTATTGCTCTTTTTCTGGGGAGATTCCTTGCTTTGTTCGGGCTTCTTTTTTTTCTGACTGCTCTTTCCCCCCTTTTGGTTTTGACCTGGTATCAGTTGATTGAGAAAATTTAACATCTTTTTTGCGTATTACTGCACTTTGTTGTGATAAGGCCTTAATATTATCAACTAAAATAGACTCTTGATTATATATCTGGTAAAAAAGCTGAATCAGTTTTTTGTTGTCTAGCTGATCAGTAGATAAGCCTAAGCGACCTAATAACCTTTTTAGATGTTCTTTTTTGGGTTCTAAAGCCGATTGCGCTTTTTTAATTAACTTATTTTTATCCATGGTAAAGCCTTGGTTTTGCCCCTTTTGACTGATTAAGTTTAAGGGAAAAGGAAGAGAGGTTTGGGCAGCGGCTTGCAACCCCGCTTCGGCTGCATAAAAAGGGATGACAATATAAAAAGATTTAGCTAAGACATTGTTTTTTTCAACTACTTCCTGGACAAAGGTTAAATAAGAAACAACCTGTTTTTTTAGTAGAGGGTCAGTAATTTTTGCTTTTTGTTGCTCCAGCCTTTTAACATAATTGGAGACATCTTTTAAAGAGGAGCGGATTAAAATTTGGATTGGAAAAGTTAAGGAATTAAGTAAACTTGCATAGGCGTAGATCATGGCATCTTGTTCTTTTTGTGAGAGCAAATCAAAGTTTACTGACGAGGTCTTTAAAATCATAATTACATTGCCATTTTTTAGAATAACTAGATTTTTTTTAATATCCTCGACTGGTAAATGATTTTGAGTTGTTCCCTTGATTGCAATTTCGCTTAAATCAGGCATTTTCTTTGGCTTTAATTTTTAGTGGTTGGATAAGTTCTCCTTTAGCTTCTATTTCCAGTATATCAAAGTTATAGCCTTCTTTTTCAGCCGTAACAATATATTTACCGTCTGATAAGCGAGTGCTGGTTTTAAATTGGCCTAATTGATTGCTGCGCAAAGCTCGCACAGGGTTCCCGGCTTCATCTTGTATTTCAATAATAACATTTTCCAGAATTTTCCCTTCGCTGTCCGTAATCATCCCGACAACAATATTCGGGGTTTTGGGCCGGGAGGGCATTGGGATGTCGCCAAACTCTGCTTTAGCAGTGGCCTGCGGCGCTTCTCGTTCTGGTAAGTTGATTTCAATTTTTGGTTTTTGCTTAAATTCCAAATCTTTTTCTGGTTTTCCCTTCTCTTCTGCTTTTTTCTTTCCCTTCTCTTCTGATTCTTTTTCCGCTTTCTCCTTTTCCGCCTCCTTTTCTTCTGGTAAGGATTTTAAAAATTCTTCGAGCTGGGGTTTTTTGTCTTCTTCTATTGGTTCTTCGGGTTGAGTCTGTATTGGTTCAACAGGCTGTTTCCATTGATCGGAGAGAACGTCTATCTTAACTGCTTGTTTTTTCCAGAGGTAGACAGAAGGAGAGTAAATACTTTTAAAGAAAGTGATAACCCATTTTTCTAAGGGTTGGTTATTAACAGGAAGAAAAGCAAGGGCTGCTCCTAGACCGGCGAATCCGAGCACTAGCGGCCATTTAAAGATAAAGGGAAGACCAGTCGAATAGAACAAGAAAGCAATTAGTAAACCTCCTGCCAATTTAAAAAACTGGCGCAGGGTCATATTGCC
>CAZHXO010000081.1:0-2378 GCA_964536585.1 uncultured Gammaproteobacteria bacterium | reverse complement strand
TCAAGCAGCCGAACAGGCTTTAGAAGAATTTAAGATTTAGATTCTTTTTTCAGAATTTCTTCAACGTCAATTGCTTCCAAATGCTCATTAGTTTGTTTGTAAATATCTCCGTCTTCTTCTTTAATTTGATCAACAAAAAGAAGGCCCTTTAAATGATCCACTTCATGTTGAAAAACAATCGCCATAAACCCAGTTAAACTTTCTTGTTTCTCTTCTAGTTCTTTATTCTCGTTAATTACCTGGTAATTTACTTCTATTTCCAACCAGCGTTTAACTGTCCCGTAAAGTCCAGGAAAAGAAAGACAACCCTCAAAAAAATCCTCTCTTTCTCCTTGTTTGGTTATTAATTGTGGATAGGTTTTTTCTTCTTCTTCATGTCCAACAATCTCAGGATTAACATAAATGTGAACATGATTATTATCGGCGATGGCGATAATCCGTTTACTTTCTCCAATTTGTGGAGCCGATAAACCAACACCATCTTCTGCATCCAATAAATTTTCCTTTAATTTTTGGGCAATATCCATTACCTGTTGACTAACTTCCTCAACTCCCTCACATTCTGTGCGCAATCTTTCATCTGGATAAAAAACAATGTCCTTACTTTTTTTCATTTTCTGGAGGTTGTTTAAACAATAAGCCTTCCTTTTTCATCCGCTTAATACAACTGGTACACAACTTTTTAGTTACTTTTTCTCCTTCTGGAGTGTAATAAGTTATTTTTTGGACATTGGGTTGAAATTTGCGCTTAGATTTGTTTTCAGCATGAGAAACCTTTCTTCCGCTGATTGCTTTTTTTCCACATCGCTGACATCTTGCCATAATATTGTTATAATATCAAAGCAGAATGCCATTATCAATCATTAGCCTTGCTTCAGTTTTAATTGCCCTAACTATTCATGAGTTCGCTCATGCATGGGCGGCTAACAACTTAGGTGACCCGACTGCCCGTTTGGAAGGAAGGATGAGTTTAAATCCCCTTGATCACCTCGATCCAATCGGAACTTTAACCTTAATCCTTTTTGGCTTCGGTTGGGGGAAACCTGTTCCAGTTGATGCCTACAACCTTAGAAATCCCCGTCGTGATGAAGCCCTAATCTCGCTTGCCGGACCAGCAAGTAACCTCTTATTCAGTTTGCTTATAGCAGGAATAAATCTAATCTTCCCAATTCCTCTTTATATTCTTCGCCCCTTAATGGCAATTAATCTCGGCTTGGGATTTTTTAACTTAATTCCCCTTCACCCTTTAGATGGAAGTAAAATTCTAACTGGGATACTTCCTTTACAAAGCGCACAAGAAGTTGGGGGTATTTTAAGGCAAATAAGCATCCCCGCGCTTATTACATTATTCTTACCATTATTTAACGGTAGATCTGTGCTTGATATTTTATTGATTCCCAGCATAAATTTCTTAATTAAAATTCTGATATAAATTTTCCATTACTCAACTCACTTGACAAGCCAATTAAAACCCAGTTACAATTAATCATCCCGTTGGGACATTAACAATTAGGCGAGAGCTTTTCCTTCACAACTAATCTAAGGGAGAGCGGCGTTCACCAGTAGCCTACAATGTTATTGGTGACAGCTCACCCACTTGGAATTACAGGGAAAATTTCGCCTACGAGCCCGACGGGATATTTGTATTTCTACCCCTCAATTAGTTAACTATTCACCCTATTATTGATATAATATTTCCATAGCCTGAGTAGCTCAGGGGCAGAGCAACCCCCTTGTAAGGGGTAGGTCGTCGGTTCAATTCCGACCTCAGGCTCCATGCTCCCGTAGCTTGGGCCTACAACGGCCCATCCGCCGTTTTAGGCGGACAACTGGACTGCCAAATAGCCTCAAGAACTACATTTATGCTAAAATATAATAGTTTATTGCTCCCGTAGCTCAACTGGATAGAGCGCCTGTCTTCGGAACAGGAGGTTAGGGGTTCAAGTCCTCTCGGGAGTACTAAAACACAGTTTTATTAAATAGGAGGAGTCGCATAGCGGCCAATTGCACATGCTTGGAGAGCATGAACCCGTCAGGGTTGCGTGGGTTCGAATCCCACCTCCTCCGCCATCGAAAATTAAATAAGAAATCGTTGGCTCGGTCCGAACGGAAAGTGGAAGGGTTTATTTGGTTAGTGAAGAAGAAAAACCAACTGCTCGAGTCTAAAAATTACTATCCAAATTAACATGGTGGACCTGAGCGGATTCGAACCGCTGACCTCTTGCATGCCATGCAAGCGCTCTAAACCAACTGAGCCACAGGCCCAATTAATTATTTCAATTTAGCCTTTTCAGTGTGTTGCGTGTGTTTGCGACAATAACGACAATATTTTTTTACCTTTAATTTACCTTCAATATTCCGTTTATTTCTTTCGGTGA
>CAZHXO010000080.1:0-2395 GCA_964536585.1 uncultured Gammaproteobacteria bacterium | reverse complement strand
TGTTCAAAGATATTTAGCTTTTCAAGAAACAATTTATAAATATAAGGTTGGGTATAACTCCAATCAAAGTAGATTTCTTGATCAACATCTCTTAGCTTAGCGTAAACCTGTCTATAGCCTGTTTGCCAAACATCTACTGCCCGTTTTGGGTAATCAACAAAATAATCATAATAAAAATATCCGTATTCGACTAAGCCGACCATTAAAACAAGTAGTATAAAGATTTTATAAATTTTAAAATCGGTTTTTTTATACAAATTAATAATTTTTGAAACTCCAAGTGTAGCAAATGAATAAATTCCAATCATAAACCCTAACGACCTTAAGCTGTGAGGAGAAATTCTGGTAATAATTGCCGGTATGGGACCAACAAGTAAGAGAAATAAACTTGAACTATCTGGCTTAAACAAACCCAGTAGGGCCAAGCTTGCCGCTAAAAAACTAATTTGCCCGCTGATTCCAGGCGAGTGCCTTAAATTTTCATCTCCGCGTAAAACTAGAAAGCCTGGATTTAAGTGATTTACATAATTAGCAATCATAGTTTGCACTTTTGTTTCATGGACTCCTGTCTGCTGGGCTCTTAAAAAGGCAGTTGGCTCTTTAGTGTAAAAATAGACAATTGGTAAACAGCCAACCCCGAATAAAATAAACAAACTAATTTTTTTAAACTGTTTGCTGCGCAGGATCAAACTGCCTCCCAGCCAAGTAAAAAAGATCGGGGTTAAAATACGGAAAACATTATATGTGTAAGCAGAACCTAAAAATGCTAGTGTACTCAGATAGTATCTTTTTCTAACCCACAGCAACCAGCCAAGTAGAAAAAAGAAAACTGCCAAATTAGGTTGGAATCCAATTCGAGCTATGGGGAAAAGCCAAAAGGAAAACAAAACCAACAAAGCGCCAATTAGCCCACTAGCCCTGTTTTCTTTGCTTGTCCAGATTAAAAACCAAATTACAACGCTACCAAGACCGGCTAAAGCAGACAGCAAACGGACAGAAAATACATTTAGACCGAATAATTTTACAAAGGGAATCAACAAATAGATATATCCAGGTAATTTCCATTCACCAAATGCGCGAAAATGAACCGGCAGCCTTTCACCCCACTCGTCTTTACCCGTTTTTGAAATCAACCAGCTGTTATAGCCAGAAGAAATTTCATCCCGAATTAACCCGCTAGGAATAAATCCCAGCTTATAAAAACGTAAAAAAACGCCAATTACCAACAAGATTATCAGTAAATATTTAAAACTCGCTAATCTGAAAGGCTGGTTGGCCATTCAAAAAGTCCACCTTTTTTAAAACAGGATCATCGGTTGAAAAATCAGCCGGCCTGCCAACTATTAATGTCCTGCCGGTATCATACTTCTCTTTCATATCGATCACTCTGGTCCCTTTATCAGTTAAATCAGGAAAGTGAAATTTATCAAACTGGGTTACCCAAACCCAATCATGAGACTGATACCTGACCAGATTAGGATCTGTTTGATATTTGGTCGGTCGGTATTTCATCCAAAACAAAGTAAAAATATGCGGTTCGCCATAGTAACGGGTAATAATAATCCGATCGTACTTATCATAATTTTTGCCAACGTAACTTATTACTTGCTTATATCCGTATTGCCAGTCCTGCGAGTATTTAAAGGGGTAAACCCGATGGTATTGATCTAAATAATAGGCAAACTGAATTAAAAGTAATGCTGCTGAAATTCCAATTATTATTTTCTTTGTTCTTTCCCTGTTTAAATTATCTATCAAACTAAAAAATCCAAAAGCGGTTAATAACTGGTAGGAGGGTAAAACTAAAAGTTCTCTTAAGGCATGGGGAATAGAATCATTAGTAATGGCAACCGGAACTGCAGACAAAACAATCCAAGCTAGAAACAAGCAGATAATTTTCTTATTGCCATTTTTAGCTAAAAACCAAACAGCAGCAATTAAAAAAGGGACACTAATCAAATAAAGCTCGCCCATACCCTGAACATGGTGTTGATGATGACCTGCTCCTTTTAAAAACAAAAAATTAGGAAAATAGTGAGCTAAATAATTATTAGAAAATCGCCAAACAAAATGGGTTAACTTGTTGTGAACTGCCCGTGGTAATGGGGCAGGTAGATCCACCTTACCGCGAGCTTCATTTATCCTTAAAACAAAACCTGGATCGCTGACAAAACTAACCAGCTTATAACGAGACTGGCCAGTTGAACTTAAAGCAATCGGAAATAAACTGACGATAAAAATCAAAAATATGAAAATGGCCGGCAAAAGTTTTTTAAAGCTAGAAAAAACTGTTTCCCGAAAAATATAGAGCAGTGATAAACCAAATATAGGAATAAACGCCCGCTCTGCATTATAGGTATAAATTGCTAAACCGAATAACAAAGCAGAAAAGGAA
>CAZHXO010000079.1:0-2456 GCA_964536585.1 uncultured Gammaproteobacteria bacterium | reverse complement strand
AGCAGTGTTTAAAGTCACCTGCTGGTTTTTTTCTGACCAACCAAAACTTCGAAGATAAATATCACCTGGTAAACTTTTAACCACTATCTGGAAAGGAGAAAGTAAATCTTCTTCTTGGTCAACTTCTTGAGCAATAGCATCTAATTTCGACTGGAATAAGCGAAATTCGTTTTCAAACTCCTGAGTACTTTCCAAGATTGCCCGCTGCTGTCTTATTTCAGTTGACAAATCAGTATTCCATCTATCTAACCAAAACCGAGACAGGAAAGCTCCAATGACAATCAGCTCTGTAAAAACAACAATGTACCGGCCAACTGAAAAAACCCAATCAAACAACTTACCAAGAATGGTTCCCTCTAGTCCGTGTTTAGGCAGTAACGAGATTTCTTCCTTAGCCATCTACTCCAGTATATTAAAGTCCAGACTGGGTGTCAAAAGTTAATTATCTAATCTACTTGAGGAGGCAATTCCATTGGCGAGGTTGTCAACTTTGGCAAAGAAATTACTTTTCGCAACCATTGCCAAACAGCTTTTGCTTCCTTCAAGTTCCAAACCAAGGTTAAGCCAAAATAAAACGCCAAAGATAGCCCGCCACTAATTAAGGTTAAGCCAATTAATCCTCCCAAACGAGCAGTGTTAAAAATAAATGCGTCTAATCCTCTTAGTAATAGCCAGCCTAAACAAGCAGTAAAACCACTGGCAATAGCAATTTTCTTAACCGGATTACCAAAGATTTCCAACCAGTTTTTCAATTTTATTTTTCTGAGCAGAAAAATAAATAAAAAACCGCTTTGGGCTAAACTGGCGGCGCTATTTGCTAAAGCCAAAGCAAAAACCGTCCACTGCCACTGATAAACACCCAAAAAGGCAACGAGCGTATTAACTACTAAAGCGACAAAAGAAATTTTTAGCGGTGTCCGCGTATCACGCAGAGCATAAAAAGAACGAACTAAAATATCATTAACCACTCCGAGGACAACAACCGGGGCTAAGAAAGCAATTACCTTACCGGTTTTAATCGTTGCCTGCCAGGGAAATTCTTGAGCTCCGTAAGCCAAACGGACAATTGGGATTCTCAAAACCAGAAATACTGCTGCTGCAGGAAAAGCAAGATAAAGAGCCTGATTTAAAGAAGAAAATAAAGTTCGGCTGAAATTTTTCAAGCTTTTCTCTTGTGCTTCTTTTGACAACACTGGTAAAGAAGCCTGGCCAATTGTGGTTCCAAACAAACGAACAAAAAAGCGAGTCAAGCGCTGACCTAAATAAAATAGGGAAAGGCTCCCGGCCGCTAAACCACTTCCAACAAAAAGAATAATTGTTTCTGTTATCTCGCCTAAGCCTAAAGCTAATGCCCGCGGTGGCATTAACTCAAGTATTTTCCGAACCCCCTTTAAATCAAAAGAGACTTTAGGAAAATAGGTTAGCCCTAAAGAAAGAGCAAGGGGTAATTGGATTAAAAAGTGTAAAAATGCACCAAGTAAAACCCCAAAAGCTGGGGCAAATATCCCCCATTGATTAGAGAAGAATTCAATAGCGGCAATTATACTTAAGTTATAAAATAACGGAGACAAAGCCGGGACCAAAAAGCGGTGCTGAGCTTGCAAAACCCCGGTCAAAAAATTACTCAATAAAAAGAAAACCTGGGCCCCAATCATCCATCGAGTAAGCTGGGCCATGAGCAATGTTTGTTCAGGATTAAAACCAGAAGCAATTATTGCCGATAGGGGTTTGGAGAAAATAAAAATAAGAATTGAAACCAGCAAAAACACCCCGAGCAAAACATTAACAACAGTGGAAGCTATTTGATAAGCTTTTTTCTTATCTTTTTCTAATTGCGCGCTAAATACAGGAATAAAAGAGGCTGAAAGCGCCCCAATAACTAATAAACGAAAAACTAAATCCGGAAGACGGAAAGCAGCATTGTAAGCGTCTAGTTGTGGCGCACAACAAGCATAAAATTTTGCGTATAATGACCTATCTCTTAAAATCCCTAAAAGAGCAGATACTCCGAAAGCTAATCCTAAAACACTGGCGGCTGAAAAAATGCTTGCTTGCCGTCTAGAAAAAATTCTTTTCCCGTTAGCAAATAACTCCTTAATCATCATAAAGGAGTATAACAACTTTCTTGTTATGCTGGCAACAAGATGTTAAAATTATCCAATTATGCCAATTACTAAATCCGCCAAAAAGGCACTAAGAAGTTCCAGAAGAAAACAGGGTTACAATAAAAAAGCTAAAAGAAAAGCCGAGCAGGCAATTAAAATCTTTAAACAAAAGCCAAACAAAGAAAACTTGGCTCAGGCCTACTCTGCAATTGATAAAGCTGCTAAAAGAAACATTTATCATGCTAATAAAGTTGCCCGTATAAAAAGTAAACTCGCTAAAATGTTGCCCCCTTCTTCTAAAAAGGCGTCTGGAAAGAAAAAGTCCTCAGACGCGGACAAAATGTCTAAGAA
>CAZHXO010000078.1:0-2464 GCA_964536585.1 uncultured Gammaproteobacteria bacterium | reverse complement strand
GCTCCTTCAGTTGTTCCAGAAGGGGAAGGGTTAATGGGTTGCTGGTCTGAGGCAGTAGTCCCAATAGTGATTGATTTTGCGGCAGTGTCTCCCACCCCAGAATATGAACAATAAACACAAGTATAACCAGAGGGGCAATTGGATTGACCAGAATATTCAATTGAAGCAGATCCACCACCAGCGTTTGAGCAGTCAATATAGTCGGCGACAAAGCTTTCAGTAAAATCAAACCCGCCAGAATCAGGAATACCATCAGTCGCATCTGCATTATCAGAAACTGATTTTAACCGGACTCGGTAATAACCATCAGAAATTTGGGAAACGGGAGTAAAACTAACTGTGTGTTGAGCTGAGCGGGTAGCAATTACTGAATCACCGCTATCAAGGTGGCTACTGTCTAAGGGAGAATCAACCTGAATTTTATTATCAGTGCCATCATCAACGATGTCAACCACAGTATAGGTTCCGCCAGCATCAGAATTTCCCACGCCAATTGTATCCCCGGCAAATAAGTTATGGTTATTATCTGAACTTGCCCAACCAGGTAAGCCTGAAGTTTCAACCAGCAAAATTGTCCCGTTTGCTGTAGTCCCAGTATCCACTGAGCCGACATAAGATAATCTGGAAGAAGATAAAGTATCTTTAACCGAAGTCAAATTAGCCGAATCTAGTTGTTTAGGGCGGGTGAATTTGTAAACAGCAATCGCCGCAAATGAAAGCGCAAAAATGAGGATAAGCTTAAGATTTTTTTTCATCGGCATAGTTATTTTATTACTAGCGCACTTTTTGTAGTTTGTCAACAAATTGTTCCTAAGTTAATTTCTAATCAATAGAATTATCTTTGTCAAGGATTGCTTTTTAGTTTTTTCATAATCTGCCAGATTAAAATGCTAATAATTATTAAGGCAAATACAGCCCGGTAGGGGATAAGCCAAAAAATTATTGTTTGAGAAACTGAGTCATTTTCACTTGGAGCAAGGGTTAGTTCTGCTTGATAAGGGCCAGGCAGCCAACTACTAAATTTACAATTTACAATTTTCAATTTTTCAAATTCTCCCTGTTCTTGTTTCACATCAGTTGACGATCGTCGGTCGTTTTGAGACATTGTTTCACTAATACACTTAACTTGGCGGGAAGATTGAGCTAAGACATTTTCCGGTAAAAGGTCGATATTTTTACTTTTCTTAAACCAAGAGTGATTAATTTCTATCCTGCCGTAGGTTTTAAAAAAGTGCCGGCCGCTGTTTCCGGCAATGACTTTAAATTCTACCTGGTCAAACAAATCAGCGAATTTCGGCTGGGGGATGAATTGGTCGATTTCAGCTTGTTTTTGAGGGGCAGCCTCATCGGCCACGGAAACAAGAATATTAGAACCAATTTTAATTAGTGATTTACCTCCTGACTGCTTGACAAATCCACCTTCATCTGACTGTTCAATTAAAAAAGTTTGGTAAAGGTCTTTTTGTGGATAATCAGCAGGAATACTTATTTTTAGCACTAACTGTTGGCTATTGTTAGCAGTTAACTTAAATGCACTGCCAAGGTCTAAATTACTGTTTGCTAAGGAAAAAATTTCGTTTTCTTGTTGCTGTCGCAGTTGAACATTGCCGTCTAAGTCTTTAGGTACAAAAGTGACTACTTTCGGAACTAAATACAGGTCGCGCTCAGATTTGTTAGTAATTTGGTAGGCTTTAGTGATTTGTTTGCCCGGTTCAATGACTACCTCTAAAATAGGGGGAGAAATGGATAAACCTATTTGTTGAGCCTTAACCGGAGCAACAGGGCCAAAAAAAAGAATAATTAAAAACAGTAATTTTAGAATTATTTTTTTCAAAATTCTAATATCCCGGGACAGCAATATAAACAATCGATGTTTCGTAGTTACCGGTTTCTTGATTAGCAGAGATATTGGCTTTGTAAGTGACAGTTGCCTGGGCTTGGTCAGTAACGCTGTTGTTGCTCATTACGCTTTGGTGAGTTTCATTAGTTTCATCATTGGCAAATTGGCGGTAATAACTGGAATCGACAAAATCTGCCGGAATGTCGTCGCCTTGAATGTTGTAGCCAAAGCCGTAGGTGGTGTCCTGGGACCAGACTTCAGCATTGGTTTCATCACAATTGCCGTTGTCGCAAGTGGTATCCGGGATATCGGCATTGTTTTCCGAGCGCAGAGGATGGCTTTCATAAGCGAGTACCTCATAGCCGTTGGCCCCGCCAGCAGAAACAGTTAACTGGTTGCTGTCCGTAGCCGAAGTGCCGATACTTAAGGTTCCTAGCTCCATGGTTAAATCAGAAATAACAAAGGTAAAGGGGACTAAAGTGTGGATATATTGAAAACCAGAGCGGACAGTATAGCCAGAGCCGGTGTACAGACCGGGCGCATTTTGACCAAGAGTGTCAGTAACAGTGTAGCTGGAAGAAGATTTTTTACCGCCGCCAATATTAATGTTGCCCCACTGGATTT
>CAZHXO010000077.1:0-2647 GCA_964536585.1 uncultured Gammaproteobacteria bacterium | reverse complement strand
GCCAAGTTTTCTGCGTAGGGTAAATTCATTCGCTTTTTTCTTGTTCCTAATTTTTTATATTCTTTTATTGCTTCAAGAATATTTTTTTCAGATTCTTCTCCAAAACCTTCAATGTCTCTTATTTCCCCCTTTTTTGCAGCTTGTTTTACTTTTGCCAATGCATTTTCCGGCTTTGTGATATTAAGTTTTTGGCAGAGTTTAAAGCTAGTTTTTGGCCCGATCCCTTTAACATTAAGCAACTCAAACATTGCTGGCGGAAGTCCTTGAAGTATTTCTTCAAAGTGTTCCACAGACCCGGTTTTAAATAGCTCATCTAAATGTTGAGCAATACTTGGGCCAATCCCGGGAATAGAGGTTAATTTATCGTCCTCCCATAAGTCTTTAACTTCTGATGAAAGGTGTTCGACTGCGCTAGCAGCTCGATCATAGGCCATAATTTTAAAACGGTTTTTTTCTTCACTTTTGATTTCATAAGCAGCAGCGATTGCTTCTAAAAGTTGCTTTATTTCTTGGTTATTCATGTTTTTTGTTAACTTCATACTTATTGCAATCATAACATAATATTGATAAAATCTATTAGTTTAAAATAAGAAATTTAGAGTTTAGTAATTGGTAATTAGACTTTAAAATTTGGGGTTGTAACTCAATTGGTTAGAGTAGTTCCCTGTCGAGGAACAAGCTGCGGGTTCGAGTCCCGTCAACCCCGCCTGAACATTTAATAGTTTGCCCTTCCTGCCCTTTCAAATTTTTCTGCCCAGAAGGAGGTGACAAATTTGGTAAATACACAAAAACTCATTGATAAAGTAAAAAAATCCGAGCAGATTATAAGTATGATTATGGGTATTCTTGTTGTTTTGGCAATTGGGGGTTTGGTTTATCGTTATTTTCAAAAACAGCAACCGACTCAACCAGGTCAACAAGAAGAACAGCAAGAAGGTCAAGAAGAACAAGAGCAAGTTGAAGCAACTATCGACTTGCCGATTACTCATGAAGTTGAGGAGGGTGAAAACCTGTGGGGAATTGCAGAGCAATATTATCAATCTGGTTACAATTGGGTTGATATTGCCCGCGAGAATAATCTAGCCAACCCCCATTTATTAGCTGTTGGCCAGGATTTGGAAATACCTGATGTGGAACCGATGACACCAACGGTGAGCGAGTTGCCTGAAACTGGAGTTGAGCAAGAACCGGCAATAACAGGTTCTGAGTATACAGTAGAAAAAGGTGACTCTTTGAGTAAAATTGCTCAGCGTGCTTACGGTGATATGTTTTCCTGGCCGAAAATTTGGGGTGCGAATCGTGATCAAATTAATAACCCCAATATTATTGAGCCGGGTATGGTTCTAGAGATTCCAAGGGATTAATATTGTTTTGTAGTTTAAATTAAGTTAGACTGTATAATGAAGTCTTGGTGCGGGAGTAGCTCAGTTGGTTAGAGCGTCTGCTTCCCAAGCAGAAGGTCGTCGGTTCGAATCCGATCTCCCGCTCTGCACGCCGGTGTAGCTCAGGTGGTAGAGCAACGGTGTCGTAAACCGTAGGTCGTCGGTTCGGATCCGACCACCGGCTCATTGAGTCGGGCTTGGCTCAGGATAAAAGTTTCTTTTTAATCAATATTTTGTTAGAATACCCTCGAGCTGGTTAAATGCTCAATTATGAGTAATAAAAGAAAGTTTCAGGTAGATAAGAAAAAGAATCTTTCTGAAGAAGAAAGAATTAAGAGAAGGGCAATAATTTTTGGCGTTTTGACGATTGTTTTAATTGTTGTTGTTTTTGTTTGGGGCATCCCTTTGTTTATTCGATTAGTAGATTATTTAGGTGATTTAAAATCTTCAAAGCACCCCCAAACGGTTGAAGATACTATTCCTCCGCCTGTTCCTCGTTTTACTTATATTCCCGAGGCTACTAATAGTGGCCAATTAAAAATCAGTGGGGTAACTGAACCGCAGTCAAAAGTATATTTGACGATCAACAGTGAAAAAATTGAAACTGGGGTTGATGAAGAAGGCAATTTTGAGGTGGAGAAAGTGGATTTAGACAAGGGCAAAAATACGCTTTATGCTTTAGCAGAGGACGAAGCAGGGAATAAAAGTGATAGCACAGAAAAATTAGAAATAATTTATGATACTGAAAAGCCAGCTCTGAAAATAATTCAGCCTGAGGATGATAGTTTGGCAGACGAACAGGTAACAGAAATCCAGGGTGAAACCGAAGCGTCGGCTCGAGCTTTAGTAAATGATCATATAGTTATTGTTGACCAAGAAGGCAAATTTTCTTATCGCATGACTTTACAGGAAGGTTCTAATGAGATTACTATTAAAGCAGAAGATAAGGCAGGTAATGTTACTGAGAAAAAGATAAAGGTAACTTATTTGCCTTAATTTGACTGATTTAAGTGCCAGAGCTTGGTTCTAACCAGAAATGAGTGTAATGACATTATTAGGCAAAATATTATCCCTCTTGTGCCGTCTAAAAACCCCTGATGCCAGAAAAAGTTTTTAAAAAACTTACCTAAAGGGTAAATAGTAATTTCTACCCAGTTTGTTTGTTTTTTCTCCTCGAATAATTTTTTTGCTTGGATAGAACTGTAACGGTTTATCTTTTTTAAAGCGGTAGTCAGGTTTGGAAAGGAGTTATGCCATAAACTGTT
>CAZHXO010000076.1:0-2674 GCA_964536585.1 uncultured Gammaproteobacteria bacterium | reverse complement strand
ATGATGAAATCTCTAAACTTATTGTAGAGAAGGCATCGGATGCTGAAATTGAAAAGGCAGCCAGAAAACAAGGGATGATGACCATTAAACAAGACGGTTATCTTAAGGCCTTGGAGGGAATTACATCTATTGAAGAGGTTTTGCGGGTTGCGGAATTTTAAATGAATATTCAACAATTGCTTGAACTAACCGTAAAGAATAATGCTTCTGATTTACATTTGGTTAAAGGGGTCCCTCCTACGCTGAGGGTTTATGGTAAATTAGAAGAAGTTCCCAGCCAAACCCCGTTGGATGAAAAAAGAGCAAAAGAATTGGTTTTTGGTGTTTTAAAGGAAGAAGACAAGGAAAGATTTCTTAAACAAAGAGAAATGGATTTCTCGCACTCTCTCCCTGATGGGACAAGGTTTCGAGTAAATGTTTATTTTTCCCGGGGCGTGCCCGCAGCTTCTTTCCGGGCGATACCAAATAAAATCCCCACTATTGAAGAATTGAATTTACCAAAATTTTTGCATCACTTTGCTAAAATGCGCCAGGGGTTTATTTTAGTTACCGGGCCAACCGGCCATGGAAAATCGACTACGGTAGCCTCAATTTTAGAAGAAATTAATGCTACCCGGAGAGACCACATTATTTCTTTAGAGGATCCAATTGAATATGTCCTCGAGCCAGAAGAGTCAATTATATCTCAACGAGAAATTGGTAAAGACAGTTTAGATTGGCAAACAGGTTTACGTTCTTGTTTGCGCGAGGATCCAGACGTTGTTTTTGTAGGAGAAATGCGGGATTTAGAGTCAATTCAAAAGGCCCTAACCGTAGCAGAAACCGGCCACTTGGTTTTCTCTACCCTACACACTAATTCTGCTGCCCAAACCATTGATCGGATAATTGATGTTTTCCCTGAGGATACTAAAGAGCAAGTGCGACTACAGCTCGCTAGTGTTTTAGGTGCCGTTGTTTCCCAACGTTTAGTCCCCACAGTGGATGAAAAAAGAGTTCCGGCAGTTGAGTTGTTGGTGGCTAACCAAGCAGTAAAGACTTCAATCCGCGAAGCAAAAACTCATATGATCGACAATATTATTCAAACTTCGCGAGAAGAGGGAATGATTCCCCTTGAGCTTTCTTTAGCCAATTGGGTTAATCAGGGAAAAGTTAGTCAAGAGGTAGGCAAATCTTTTTCCCTCAGGCCTAAAGAATTTAATCGTCAACTGCGTAATTTAAACTCAAGTTAAAAATGAAAAAGTTTTCTTTTAAAGCAAAGAATTGGCAAGGAAAAACAATTAAAGGAGTAGTAGAGGCTCAATCTGTTACCTCTGCCGTTAAGTTGCTTAAAGAAAGAAAGTTGGTTGTTATCTCGATTACTGAAAAAGAGGAAGATATTTTGGAAAAGCTTCAAAAGATTTTTTTAATGCGTGTTTCTTTTGGACAAATAGTTACCTTTACCCGCCAGTTGGCAACAATGATTGAAGCCGGCTTGCCCCTGACAGATGCTTTGAGTTTGCTGGAAAAACAGGCTCAAGGGAAAATGAAAAGCATTATTGAAGAATCTTTGGCCCAAATCCAATCCGGCGACCCATTTGCAAAGGCCTTGAAAAAACATGAAAAAACCTTTGGTAAAGCCTATGTTGCTTCTGTTGCTGCTGGTGAAGAGGGCGGTGTTTTGGACAAAGTATTTAGTCGATTAGCAGATAATTTGGAAAAGAGAAAAGAGTTTATGGGTAAAGTTAAAGGGGCAATGATTTATCCGATTATTGTTATTGTAGGAATGATTTTAGTTACTTTTATTATGATGATTTTTGTCATTCCGAAAATGACTACGCTTTACGCTGAGTTTGATGCCCAAATGCCTTTACCAACAAGGATTTTAATGGGAATGGCTAATTTTACATCTGCTTACTTCTGGATTTTCCCCTTGTTAATTGTTATTGGTTTCTTTCTTTTCCGTTCTTACCGCAATACACCGGAGGGGAGAATGAAAATTGACCAACTAAAGTTAAAAATACCAATTATTGGGCCCTTAATTGAAAACACCATTTTGACTCAGATGACGCGCACTTTAGGAACGCTATTGGGTACCGGGGTAGCAATGGTAGAAGCCCTAGAAATTGTTGCTGAGGCAACTGGCAATGAAGTTTACGCAGAAGGGTTGCGCCAAGCATCTGACCGGGTGGAAAAAGGGTTCCCCCTATCAGAATCATTGCAAGAGAATCCAAATTTCCCTTTGATTATTTCTCAAATGGTCTCAACAGGCGAAGAAACCGGGAAAATTGATAGTGTAATGCAGGATGTAGCTCGTTATTTTTCTGTTCAAGCAGAAGAAAAAGTTAAAACCCTAACCAGTGCGATTGAGCCGTTGATTATGATTATTTTAGGTATTGGGGTCGGTTTTTTAGTTATTGCCATTATTATGCCGATTTATAATCTGACCAGCCAGTTTTAGCGTGGAATATTTGACAAATGGAGAATAAACAGTTACAAAAATACTAGTGCATATTATGCAATTAAATATTTTTATGTGCTTATGTGAAGGGGGTGAAAAAATTGAGAATTAAGAATAAGGGTTTTACTTTAGTTGAGCTTTTGATTGTTATCGCCTTGATTGGTGTTTTGGCAACAGCATTGGTTGCAACTTTAAACCCAATTGAGCAGATCAACAAAGCTCGTGACTCACGGTATA
>CAZHXO010000075.1:0-2707 GCA_964536585.1 uncultured Gammaproteobacteria bacterium | reverse complement strand
AATTATATGAATTATACGAATTATATACCTAATTATTTTCAGCCTACACTATTATAAAAGCGAAGTCAAGTCTTTACTTGATGGGTTTTGATATGTTTAGAGTGGCAAATTTTAGGAGCATTTTATCAGAGAAAAGGTCCTGACGGCTATTTCACAGGTGTTTCATGGATATGGTAAATAATTATTGAATTGTAACAAAGTGTATCATAGTCTATTAAAAGTAATAATTGGTTTACGGTAAATATGCGAAGATCAGCTTTGAGGCATTGTGTCAGCTGTTTGCGGACAGGTTTTTGGAATTTGAAACGTAGAAAACGAGTTTAATGCTGATTTTTAAAATTCTATACCTAAGTGTTGTCGATGAAACTAATAATCCTTTTTTCACGAGCTGTTAATAGAAAAATTATATATTAAGGTAAAAAAAAGTTTAAAGCTTTGGTTTGTCAATGGGTGGAGTTGTTTGCTAATAGTTTTAGAAATAGATTTTTAAGGTTATTCATGCAAAATTATTTTGTTTAAATAAAATAATTTTTAAAATCATAAAAATTGCATAATTACTTTTTTTATTATTATAAGACTAAATTTTTAAAGATGAAATTTTGCGTGAAAACTTTTTATTGCAAAATAATTGTTGTAAGTTGTCTTTGGCTGGACTAAATTCGAGCTCATTTTTATTTCCTTATTTTGCTTTATTATTATCGCAGAATAGGTTTTCAGGTATAAAATTTTTCTCTTTGACTTTTTTACAAACTCATGATTAAATCTTATTAATGGCTGATGATAAACAATTAGACAAATCAAATCAAGCTTCTAGCCAAACTCCTGACCAGGAAGATAACCAGGCACAGACATCAGGCGGAAACGAGCAAGAACAGACAGTTAAAACAGATGATCTCCCTAAAGTTGACACTGATGATAAACAAAAACCCCAGAGTGAGCAGGAGCCTCAAGAACAAGTAGAAGATGAGGATTTAGAGAAAGAACCGGAAACAGGCGCTGGTGAAACCGGACCGACACCGAAAGAGATAGTCGGCGGGCCGGCTGAGGAAGTAGAGGAACAGGCTAAAGAGGCTGAAACCAGCCAAAAAGCGGAAGCCGAGCAGACAGAAGCAGTTAAATTGCAAGAAAACGGAGAGATTGAGAAAAAAGAGATTGCTAGTAAAGAGGATCGGGTTGAGGAGAAAGAAGAAAAAGAAGAAGATAAAAAAGAGGAAAAAATAGACAAACAGACTCTTTTCACCGGGCTTTTGATTGTTTTGGGATTGTTAGGTTTGTTTGGTTTAGCTTGGTTTGCTGTTCCCCGGGTTTTGGTTTATTTAACCCAGGCAGCCAGACCGACTGATTATTCTTTGTCCAACTCTTATGTTTTTGGGGCACCGCTATCTGTTCCTGCTGATGGGGAGACAAAAATTAGAATCAGCGCCTTTTTGTTAGATGATGAGGGGCGGGGAGTGCCGGATAAAACAATTGATATCCAAGCCGAGCCAAAAGGAAATGTTCAGGGTAACTTGCAGCTGAAATCGGTTCAGCCGACAACTGATAAGTTTGGCAAAGCTGTTTTTGAAGTGACGAGCATGAACTCTGGTCAGTATGAAGTAAGCGCAGTTGTTGATGGTATGGACTTTCCCCAAACTGTTACTTTAACTTTTAGATAAAAAGATGGCTAATGGTTGATGATTAATGACTAAACCTCTAAACCCTAAACCCTAAACCCTAATTTTGTTGCTTTTTATTTTATAAATCAAAACTGCCAAGCTGCCTACTAGAAGTGTAATTAAACTTTTCCAGTTAAATAGGAGATTAAATAACCATTTTAGCAGTCTGAGTAACCAGCTGAAAGCAATTATCAGCCACCATTGCCACCAAGAAAGAGCCTTAAATTCCAAAGTATTGCTTTTGGCAGTAAACCCTTTGCTTTTATACTTCGGGCCGACAAACATCCGCCAGGTGCCGGATTTATGAGTCGGCAGATTAAAAGAAAAATCACCTTTTGGGCTGGAAATTATTTCCAATTGCGGCCCTTCGCGGGCGTAGATGGGCCTTTGGCCCAGATGATAGATCATAGATAGTAGATGGTGGGGGAGAGATTGGTTTTCTTCAAAAAGAAATACTTTGATTTGGGCGTTGGGAAAGGTCCGGCCGCCGGCAGCGACTTTTTCGTTTTGTCTGAATTTCCCTTTTCCCAAAGTAAGCGAAGGGGAAAGGACAATGTCTTTTATAATTGTTTTTGTGTTTGGCGGCGGCGCAGAGAAGCAGAGAGGGCTGTTTGCCTGGTGATTAGTATCTATACTAAGAAAGCAAAAATCGCCGGTCTGGATCGGGGCGAGGACGTTTCGAAAAGTAAACTCTCCTTGGTCATTGGCGATTGTGGTAACGGAAATATTCCCTTCAGTAGAGTAGAACTCGACTTGGGCCCAGGGAGAGGTCAAACCCTGAATGTCAAACAGGTAACCGCCGACTTGGGCCGTGACTTGGACAGACATTGCTGGGTCAAGGTCCAAACGGTTAATGTTGGTTGTTTTTTGAGATTCTATTGCCGCAGATACAAAGCTGTCGGGCAGTAAAGCAATAAAGCAGTAAAGCAATAAAGCAGTAAAGCAATAAAGCGTTGAAGCTTTTAAGCGTTTCATTACCCTAGTATTAAGTATTAAGAAGTAAGTATCAAGTATTAAGTGTTTTTGGAAGGAGACAACGATTGAAATAGGCC
>CAZHXO010000074.1:0-2756 GCA_964536585.1 uncultured Gammaproteobacteria bacterium | reverse complement strand
ATTGCCACCTACAATGAAGAAGAAAATATTGGCCGCTGTCTTCAGGCGGTTGAAAATTGGGTTGATGAAATAATTGTTGTTGACGGCAGTTCAGAAGATAAGACTAGGGAGATAGCCAAAAAGCATGGAGCTAAAGTTATTAAAACTACCAACAAACCAATTTTTCACAAAAACAAGCAAATGGCAATTGATAAATGCCAAGGTGACTGGATACTCCAACTTGATGCTGATGAAGTTGTTTCTGAACAATTAGCGCACGAGATTTTAGCTATTGCCAAAAAAGATCCTCAAAATGTTGATTTTGCCGCTTATTACCTTCCAAGAAAAAATTTCTTTTTAGGCCAGTGGATGAAAAAAACCGCCCAGTATCCGGATCCGGTGATTAGGTTTTTTAAGAAGGGAAAAGCCTATCTCCCTTGCCAATCCGTTCACGAACAAATGCAGGTTAAAGGCAATGTTGGACATTTAAATTCACATTTGTTTCATTACCCCTACCCTTCATTTTCAGAGTATTTAAAAAAATCAAATCGCTATACAACCTTAAAGGCTCAAGAAATGGTTAATAAAGAAATGAAACCCAGCTGGTGGAACTTTTTTAAGGCATATTTACAAGCAGAAAAAACTTTTTGGACGCTTTATTTAAGGCATAAAGGATTTATGGATGGGTTTCCCGGTTTTGTTTTTTCTGCTTACTCAGGTCTGCACCACATAACTTCTTATATTAAATTTTGGGAATTATATAAACAAGAAAGAAATATCAGTTTAGCTAAAGATTGGGAATGATTACTGTTGGATTTGATGTTTCTCCATTACACACCGGTCATAAAGTGCGAGGGACCGGCTTTTACACCAAACGCTTGCTTGAAAGTCTAAAGAAATCAAAAAAGAAAATAAAAGTAAAGGAACTTAAATCTTCCAAAGAAATAAGAGAACAAAACTATGATCTTCTTCATATTCCTTATTTTGAGCCATATTTTAGAACTTTGCCATGGCCTTGGAAGATAAAGAAACCAGTAATAGCAACTATTCATGATATGATTCCGGTTAAATACCCTCAACAATATCCAGCCGGAATAAAGGGTAAATTACGTTGGCAGATACAAAAATTTCTCCTTAGGCAAACAGAGTTTGTAATTACTGATTCCTTTGCTTCCAAATATGATATCGCTGATTTAACTGGTTTCCCTCAGGATAGAATATTTGTAACCTATCTAGCAGCTGGAGAAGAATTTCACAAGTTAAAAGTTAAACAGAAGTATAATTTGCCTGATACTTTTGTGTTATATGTTGGCGATATTAATTGGAATAAAAACATTCCTTCATTAGTGAATGCCTGCAAACAAGCAGAAACTCCATTGGTAATAGTTGGTAAACAGGCAGTTAATTCCAAGATAGATAAAGAACATCCTGAAAATCAAGATTTAGTCTGGTTGCAAAAAAAGGTAAAAGAATTAACCATTAATCATCAGCCATTAATCACTACTCCAGGTTTTGTAAAAATGGATGAACTGGTCGCTCTTTACAATCTGGCCACTGTCTATGTCCAACCTTCTTTTGATGAAGGTTTTGGCCTGCCGGTTTTGGAAGCAATGACCTGCGGCTGTCCGGTTATCTCCAGCAACTACGGCAGTCTGCCGGAGGTAGTTGGGGATGCCGGGATAAAAGTAGAACCAACTGTAGAAAAGTTAGCCCAAAAGATTACAAAAGTAATTAATAACAAGAAATTACAAAAAGAATTAAGTGAAAAGGGGTTGAAACGCGCTAAAGAATTTAGTTGGCAAAAAACAGCTAGAAAAACAATAGAGGTTTATAAGCTAACTGAAGCTTGAAAATGTTTGTTGAGAAAGGTAGGCTGTTAAGTATGCCCATAAAGAAAAAGATTCTTAATAGTAAATTATATACAATAGTAATATGACAACAATTCTTTTCATAATTCTCCAGCTGGTTCCTGTATTCAGCTGGCTGATTGGAAAACTTTGGTTGCCGTTAAGAAAACCCTTTTTGGGCAAACAGGTGATAGAAGTTTTTAAGTCCCCGCTATTGTGGTCACGAGCTAATTTTGATGGCGTGCATTATGTTTCCATTGCCAGACAAGGATATGGCTACTTGCAAGAAGCTTTTTTTCCGTTTTACCCAAGACTTATAAAAATAGTCAGTTATCTAACAGGAAATTTTGTTTTATCCGGGATTTTAATTTCCAGTATCTCCTTTTTGCTTGTTTTATATTTATTCAAAATATTATTATCCAAAGCTGAGGAAGATAAAAAGATAGTTAATAATAGTTTATGGTGGCTCATTTTATTCCCAACTTCATTTTATTTTGTTTCAGTTTATAGTGAGTCATTATTTTTATTATTTGTTTTGCTTGCCTTCTGGTTTGCTAGAAAAAAAAGTTGGTTATTGGCTGGGATAGCAGCTGGGTTTGCCTCCTATACCCGCTTAACAGGAGTATTTTTAGTTCCGGCTTTATTTTATGATTACTATAAGCAGGAAGTTACTCGTGATATGGGAGAGAGGATTAAAAAAGCCAGACAGGGCTTTCAACAAAGGCTAAAACCCGGCTACTGGAAGCACTTTATCAAAACCAGGGCTAAGCATTTGAAAAATATCATTTTTATAAGCTTAGGTGCAGGTGGATTACTCAAATATATGTGTTTTTTGCACCGGAGAACAAGCGATGCCTTAAGATTTGTTCACGTTCAATCTGAGTTTGGAGCAAACCGGACACCAAGTGAATTTGTTATGCTTTATCAAGT
>CAZHXO010000073.1:0-2769 GCA_964536585.1 uncultured Gammaproteobacteria bacterium | reverse complement strand
TAACGCATTGCAAAAACTGGCTTATCAACTTTGACAATTCTGTTATCAACAGTTTTTAAGCCCATTTCTTTGGCTTTTTGGCTAATGCGTTGTAAAGAACCCAATCTGGCAGTTTCCCGTTCTAATTGAGAGGCTTCTTTTTCCAATTGATAATATTTTTCTTGTAGGTGTGAATAATCCTTTTGCAATGCAAGTAAGTTAGAGTTGGTTAATAACACCACTGCCGCATTGATTATTACTAACATAATCCAAAATGGTAAGTATTTTTTTATCTTCATAATTACTTATTACCAATTACTAATTACTTTTTTTCGTATATTCTTAACTGTGCGCTTCGGCTTGAGGGGTTTTTTTGTATTTCTTCTTTAGATGGAAAAATAATTTTTCCATCCTTTAATTCCCCCTCTTTTTCTTTGTCTTTACCGAAAAGCTTTACAATCCTGTCTTCGGTTGAATGAAAACTTATAACTAATAACTTCCCATTCGCTTTTAAAATTTTCCAAGCACCTTTTAATCCTTGTTTTAAATTTTCAAGTTCCCGGTTAGTAGCAATTCTTAAACCTAAAAACACTTTTGTTGCTGGATGATACTTTGTATATTCTTTTTCTTGCTTATAAACTTTTTTAATAATCTCTGCTAAATGCTTGGCACTTTTGATTCTGTTTACACTACGGGCGCTGACCACAGCCTGAGCAATTTGCCCAGCCAGCTTTTCTTGAACCAATTTGGTAAAGAGCTCATCTAACTCCTCTTGTGAATAACTATTAATAATATCTAGAGCTTTTGTTTTTAGTTCTGGGTTTAAGCGCATGTCCAATTCCTGGTCAGAAAAAGAAAACCCTCTTTCTGCTTGTTGGTAGTGCCATTGAGAAATCCCCAAGTCAAACAATACTGCATCAACAGGAACAAAACCCTTTTTCTCGGCCACAGATGCGATGTTGGCAAAGTTAGTCTTTGCTAGCTCGTAAGAAGCCCCAGGGCAGTAATTATTAAGGCGCTTCTTAGTGATTGCCAACACTTCTGGGTCCCATTCCAAACTTAACACTTGTGCTCTTTTTTCAAGCAAAGCTTTGGTATGGCCTCCAAGACCCAATGTTGCATCAACAACTTTAGTCGTTTCTCTTGGCTGAATCTCTTCCAGAACCTCTTTTAAAAGTACAGGAACATGATCAGTTGCTTTCTTCATTGCTCAAGCGTTCGGAAATATGATCAATGTTTTTGGATAAATATTCTTGATAGTTCTCCCAGTTTTCTTTGTCCCATATTTCTACATATTTAGACAAACCCAGAAAAACTGCTTTTTTATTAATATCGCTGTACTCTCTTAAATGCGGCGGAATTACAAATCTGCCTTGATTATCCAGTTCCACTTCAGCTGCATTCCCGAGTAAAAATCGAGCAGTGTCTCTAGCTGGGCCAAAAACAAATGGTTTATCTTCAGTGCTTTCTATTAAAGTGCTCCATCTTTCCTGTGAAACAGCAATTAAACAACCCTCATAACCTCGGGTTAAAATTATTTCCCCCCCCAAAATTTCTCTTAGATTTTTAGGAAAAGCAACTCGTCCCTTACCACCAACGTTTACTTCGTATTGGCCCAAAAGTTTTTTTGTATCACCATTGTTCACCACTAATCACCACCTAACACCATAATGACACCACTAAAGATATTTGTCAAGGGGGAATTGGCTTATAAGTTTATAACCTTAACTTAAATAGCGTATATTTTAAATCTAAGTGCAACAGAAAATTGATACCGGTCATTTCGACTAACCCCGAACCCAACGTGGTTCGCGGGGCATGGAGAAATCGCTTTTTAAAAAGGGATTCCTCGATTCCACTTTGTTCCACTCGGAATGACCAGGAGCCTAGTTTTGTTTGACTTGACAGAATTTAAAAGTGCAAATAAAAAATTGCACTTGGATCTAGAATGTAGATAGAGAAATTTAAAATCAGCTAAGTGTTAAAATAGAATGATGGTCAACAAAGCTGAAGCACGAAAAGCGATTGAGAAGTTAAGAAAAGCAATTAGATTTCATAATTACAAATATTATGTGGAGAGCAATCCAGTAATTTCTGATGCTGAATATGATCAGTTGATGGAAAACCTAAAAGAGCTAGAAGAAAAATTTCCTGATTTAAAAAGTGAAGACTCGCCGACTCAAAGGGTTGGTGGCCAACCAGTAGATGAATTTAAAACTGTTCAACACCCATCTCCAATGCTGTCTTTGCAGGCAGTTAAGACAGAACAGGGGGTTAAAGATTTTTGGGGTCGGCTGGAGAGAAATGTTGATCAGGAATTTGAGTTAACCGCTGAGCCGAAATATGACGGTCTGGCAGTCGAGTTGATTTATGATCAGGGCAAATTAGTTCAAGCTTCTACTCGCGGTGATGGGCAAAAAGGCGATGATATTACTAAAAGTATTAAGACGATTAATGAAGTTCCCTTGAAACTACTAAAACCTAATCACAAAGACTTTTTTTCTAGGCTGATTGTTCGGGGTGAAGTTTATATGCGGAAAGATGAGTTTGATCAATTTAATCACCAACGTCAAAAGGAAGGTAAAGAGCCGTTTGCCAACCCCCGGAATGCCGCCGCCGGTTCGTTAAGACAACTTGACCCTAAAATTACTGCCCGACGCCCAATACATATATTTTTCTATCAAATGGTTGATGCCGATGATTTAGGCTATGACACCCATTGGCAGGCTTTAAATGATTTGCCAGAATATGGTTTAAGAGTTAATTTGGATAAAATGACGATTTGCCGCT
>CAZHXO010000072.1:0-2865 GCA_964536585.1 uncultured Gammaproteobacteria bacterium | reverse complement strand
CTGCGTCTAATAAAAAAGCATTGGTTCTAGAAAACTTATTTTCTCTTCACAAAAAAAGATTAATAAATATTTTTGAACAACTTAACAAACTTGGTACAAACATCGATTTTTTCATCTGGCAAGGTAAAAAAGTAACAGCTTCAAAAACCAAACTCGTAAAAAAGAATAAGGGAAAAGTAAATCTTTTTAAGCTTCCGAATCATTTGTTCAACTTTTTAGATCAATTAGGTCAGGGTAACTTAGGGGTGAGTTTAAAATATTATCAAAAAGCTTTATCTACTCACCCTCCAGAACTTCTTTTATTTTTTTTAGAAAGAAGAGCCAAGAAAATGTATTTAGCTAAAACAGATAAATCATTATTAAAGATGCCCGGCTGGCAAAAAAAGAAACTCTACAACCAAATAGAAAACTTAACCCCGGAACGAATCAGGGAATTTTATTTAAGTTTAATTCAGACGGATTGGTTAAATAAAACAGGTAGGCTTGGTTGCAGTTTAGAAAACAAACTGTTAGATTTAATAGTAGATTTGGAAACAAAATGAGCAAACAAATAACACAACTAACGTCAAATGATTTAAAAAATATTAAAATCCTCGCCTTTGACGGCGATGGAGTAACCATGCCCGAAGGTACTTATTTAAGAGAAAAAGATAATGAATTAGTAATTCGCAGCAAATCACCGCAGGGAAGCACATTAGAGTCGCTCAGAGAGCTTAAAAAGAGATTTAAACTACTCTTTACTAGTGGCCGAAGTTTATTGTTTCTAACCCGAATGTATGAACCCTTGTTATGGGAAAACGTTATCCTGCAAGGGGAAATGGGTATCTTTACTTTACTAGACGGAAAAGTTTATCAACTCAAAAAATTTACCTCTAATCAATTGAAAAAGTCTAATTTAATTAAAAGCAAGATCAGAAAATTAGCAAAAGAAAATTCTAATATTGTCGGGTTTGAACCAAAACAGTTTTTAATTACAGTTCATTGCAAACAAAAGGATCAGAAAATTGAAAACCTTGTTAAAGAAAATGACCCTAATGACAAATATCATTGCCTATGGAGTGGTGAGGCCTATGACATTGGCCCAAAAGAATTTAGTAAAGGAACAGGCTTAAAATTTTTACTTGATTTAATGAACCTAAAACCTGAAAATGTACTTGCTGTTGGTAATGATCCTAATGATATAGAGCTAGTAAAAACAGCGGGGTTAAGCGTAACGACTAATCCAGTAACCCTACCTTATGAAACTGATTTCGTCACCTCGAAATTTCAACATGAAGGTGGAATGGAGTTAATTAATCATTTACGGAAAATAACATGATCCAAAAAAAACTTGATAAACCTTGGGGATATGAAATTATTTTTACACCTCAGGACAATCCCCGTGTGGGTAAAATTCTGTTTATAAAAGGAGGGCATCGGTTTTCTCTTCAATACCATAAAGAAAAGGAGGAAACTTTGTGTTTACTTAAAGGAAAAGCCAAGATTTGGTTAGAAAACGAAAATGGTGAAATTGAAAAAAGGTTAATGAAGTTGAAACACGGTTACCATATTGAGGCTAACAAAAAACATCGAATTGAAGCTTTAGAAGATTGCTTTGTTGTAGAAGTTTCTAGCCCAGAGCAGGGGACAACTGTTCGAGTCGAAGACGATTATAATCGAGGAAATGAACAAAAATAAACAAAATATCCTTTGGTTCAAAGAGATTAATAAAGATGATATTGACTATGTCGGTGGTAAGGGGGCAAATTTAGGTGAAATGGCTGGTTTTTTAGGAGATTTAATCCCCCCAGGTTTTGTAGTCACAGCCAAAGCCTATTTTGATTTTATTAAACACAACGATTTAAATAAGGAAATTAAAAGAATTATTAACAAAACTGATACCAACAAAGGGAAAGACTTGCAAAAAGCAGCAGCGGAGATAAAAAAAATAATTACTTCCGGAGAAATAGCAGATGAATTAGCCCAAGAAGTAATTGATAATTATTACCAATTGAGTAAATTGTCAGGGTTGAAACAATCCTATGTTGCAATCAGATCCTCAGCTACTGCTGAAGATTTACCCGATGCCTCTTTTGCTGGCCAACAAGAAACTTTTCTAAACGTTAAAGGCGAAGCTAACGTAGTTAATTACATCAGAGAGGCTTGGGCTTCACTTTTTACTCCAAGAGCAATTTTCTATCGGGAAGAAAAGGGGTTTGACCATTTTAAGGTCGGTCTGGCTACAGTAGTTCAAAAAATGATCCAGGCAGAAGTCTCAGGAGTAATGTTTACAATAGATCCGGTGACTAACAATAAGGAGAAAATTGTTATTGAAGCTGTTTGGGGATTAGGTGAATACATTGTCCAGGGAACAGTAACACCGGACCACTACGTTATAAAAAAAAGAGAAAATAGAATTACTAAAATTGAAACGCACCGCCAGAAAGAACAACTAGTAAGGAGACAGGGTAAAAATCTTACTTCTAAAGTTGCTAAAAAGAAACAAAGCAGACAAAAATTAAACAGTTCTGATATTGTTGAGCTGGCTAAAATTGGTGAGAAAATCCACCAGCATTATTATTTTGCCCAGGATATTGAATGGGCTTGGGTAAACGACAATTTTTACATTGTTCAAACAAGGCCAGTCACTACTATTGATAAACAAAAAGATAAAAAAACCGATAAAAAGGGGCCGATTAGCGGAGAAATTATTTTAACCGGCGACCCGGCTAGCCCCGGGATTGGCCAAGGAAAGGTAGTAGTCGTTGAAAAAGCGTCAGAAATTGACCGGGTTAAAAAAGGGCAAGTGTTAGTAACTTCAATGACTGCTCCAGATTTTGTTCCAGCAATGAAACGTGCTTCAGCAATTGTTACTGATTTAGGAGG
>CAZHXO010000071.1:1750-2881 GCA_964536585.1 uncultured Gammaproteobacteria bacterium | reverse complement strand
AATTAAAATTAATCCATCCCACCTTGTTAATCGGCCGTCAAGCATTAAAAATAAGGATAAAGGAGAGATTATTGCTGCATATAATGATGCCCTGCGTATAGTTTTGTTGGTAAAACTTAGTTTTTTAGCGGCTAAGCCGCAAATTCCAATAACCAGAGTAAGAACAATTATATTTGATCCCATAACGTTGCCCAAGGACAGTTGCGGCTTGTTATGAAGGGCGGAGGAAACGCCGACAAAGATTTCCGGCAGGGAAGAGACAACAGTCATTATTAAAGAAGCAACAGTGAATTTTTTCCAGTTTAGAAAATTGGATATTTTAATTAAGAAACGGATAACCAGATTTCCGGCTTTTGCCAAAAATAAACAAAAGAGAATAAACATCAGTGAATGAACAACAGTCAATATCATAATTAAAATGTTAACATAATTAAGGGCTTTTTTTGTAGTTAAGCAAAAATACTATAAAATTAAATCATGATGAGAAAAAGAGCGATTTATTTTCTACCCATATTTTTATTTTTATTTTTCCTAGCGCTTAAGTATTTTAAGCCGGATAGTTATAATTTTATAATTCAAGAAGATGGAATTGTTGAGTGGCTGCAGTTTGCTTCTTTTGGATTAACTTCGGGAGTTTTTTTCATTGCTTTTTTAAAAACCATTAATAAAAATAAACTATTTAGCTTGATTTATCTTTTTTTGGCAGTTGGATTTTTGTTTATCAGCGGTGAAGAAATTAGCTGGGGGCAGAGATTGCTGGAATTGGAAACCCCGCAGTATTTTGAAGAGAGAAATTTTCAAGGAGAATTAAATTTTCATAATCTTGGGGATATCCACGTCTTATTACATTTCGGCTATATAATTATTGGCCTCCTCGGGGCAAGTTTATGGCTTTTGCCAAACAAAATTCTCAACTCTTTTCAATTATGGAAACAATTTATTCCTCGTTGGTCGTTGACCTTTTATTTTCTGCTCACTGCTTTGGTCTACGGGTTAATTTGGATATATGATGAGCAAAGAAAAATTGGTTTTATTCATTGGAAAGACCAGGAGCCGGTGGAATTAATTTTGTCAATAGCTTTTTTAATTTACTCTCTGCGAATTTTATTGGTCAGAAGCAACAAAAACAGC
>CAZHXO010000071.1:0-1650 GCA_964536585.1 uncultured Gammaproteobacteria bacterium | reverse complement strand
GCAAGTTTAGTGGCAGCAATAAAAAACAGACTTAGAAAACCGATAATTAGATTAGCAATAAAAAAAGTTGATAGTCTGGGAGGGGAATAAACAATATTGCCAATCTTACCAAAATGCAGATTGAGCCTTAAAATATAAAGCCGGCCAATAGAGTAGTAAAAAACTAAAAAAGTGATGAAAACAAAAATTGAAGCAAGAAAAAGGCGAGTTAACAATTTTTTCATTTGGGAAGGTGCTCGCAGGCTACCCCGTCATTATCTCCATCTAGTTGATTAACGTCTTCGCTTGGCCCGCCAGCATTGATGAAAAATTCTTGAGCTTCTGGTTGGGTGTCAAAATCATCGCAGTTGTATTGGTCAGTATATTTTCCTCCTTCGCTAACCACATTGCCGTTTTTATCCCGCTTGACTCTTGCTTCAGAAAAAGAAGAACCGGTTAATAACTTCCCTAGGTCCCAGTCAGTATTGGTTATTTCTAGACCAAAAGCGCCCAATAAAAGGGCTAGAACAGCAATTAAAATCGGCTTAATAACTTTCTTGGTTTTTTTACCAGTCTTTTCTAATGGGTTAAATTTAGGGATTGCCATGAGTTTACCAGACAGAATATAACATATAAGCGGCAATTAGAATAAGGATAACAATGACTATCAAACGAACCTTTTTATTTTTCATTCAATTAATTCCATTGTAAACTAAGATTAGCTAAAAATCAAAATCAAAAACTTGACAAATCCTTTTTTAGAGTTTAGCATTAAATTAAATTAATGGGGTTTGAAAAAGAAAATAAACAGGCTAACACGACGACTATTATTTTAATAGTTGTCATAATCATTTTAATTGGAGTGGCTGTTTACTTATTCTTAAATTACTTCCCTAAAAAATCTCAAAGAACCTCTCCCCAGACGGGAACGCAGACAGGGACAATAGAAACTAAGACTACTCAACCTACTGAAGTGGAAGGAGAACCGTTGCCAGAGAAAGACGCGGTGGGGACAAAAGAGTTGGGAATTGTTGATCGTTACCCCGGTTCAGTTATAGTCAGCTATAGTAAGGACCCAGATAGCGGCCGGACCAGTGTGGATTATAGGGCTAAAGCTTCTATAGATGAAGTGAAAAATTACTATATTAGTGCTATGGGAGAAGAGGGATGGGAAATGAAGGGCACTTCCGAAGATGATATTTCCTTTGTAAAGGGAGAAGAGGAACTTTATATTAGCTTTTATTTTGATGAAGACAAACAGACCTTAAAATACTACCTAGAATATTTTTTAGAATAAATAAACTCCACTTTCTCCACCATAGTTTGAAATTCTCTCTTCAAAAGATTAAAATCTAATGCTAAGATATAGACTATGGAGATAAAAGAAATTTTAATCGGTTTAGCAGTTGGTCTTTTTGCCGGGCTTTTGGTTGGGGGCGGTGTTTTTTATTTCCGTCGCTCAAGGGCAAATAAAACTGAAGATATCGCTCAATCTTCTCCTTTACCAACTTCTCAACCAAGTGAAGAAGAAAGCGAAGAAGAAGCTGAACAAGAAGTTACCCCAACGCCGGAGCCGACTCAAACAGTAGATAAACAAGATCTAGCAATCCAAATTCTAAACGGTAGTGGAGCTCCGGGCGCAGCCGGTGAAGGCAGAGATTATTTGCAAAA
>CAZHXO010000070.1:0-2968 GCA_964536585.1 uncultured Gammaproteobacteria bacterium | reverse complement strand
TATTTGACTTTAGGTAGGAATTAGATAAAATATAAGATACAGCGCGGGGTAGTGTACGGCAGCACGTGAGGCCCATAACCTCACAGACCAGGTTCGACTCCTGGCCCCGCAACCACGTTAGACCTTCTTTGTTATAATCCAAATATGTCTAAAGCGCTTGTCTTGCTTTCCGGTGGATTGGATTCAAGCCTAGCTGCCTGGCTGTTGAAAAAACAAGGGATCAAAGTAAGTGCTCTTATTTTTAAGTCTCCTTTTTTTGGGGCGGAAAAAGGAATTAAATCAGCTAAGCAATTAGATATTGATTACCAAACAGTTGATATTGGATCGGAATTACTTGAGGTAATTAAAGCTCCTGACCACGGTTATGGCGGTGCAGCTAATCCTTGTCTTGACTGCCATATCCTCATGCTTAAAAAGGCTAAACAGATTATGGAAAAAAAAGATTATGATTTTGTTGCTACTGGTGAAGTTCTAGGCCAACGACCCTTTTCCCAAAACAAGCAAGCAATGAAAATTATCGCCAAAGAATCCGGCCTAGGAGATAGGCTGCTTAGACCCCTGTCTGCCAAACACTTGTCTCCTACTTTCCCAGAGCAAAAAAATTTGGTTAATAGAGACCAGTTATTAGCAATTAAGGGTCGGGGGCGTAAAAAACAAATAAAAATTGCTGAAAAATTAAATCTTGACTATTCCCAGCCTGCCGGTGGATGTATGTTAACAGAAAAAGAATTTGGTAATAAGCTGTTCAGCTTATTAGAAAAAAAACCACAAGCTAGTGTTAAAGATGCACAATTGTTAAAGATTGGCCGGCACTTTTGGGATGACAAAAGTCAAATAATATTAGGCCGAGATCAACAGGAAAATTGCCAATTACAAAAACTGGCTGACCCTGGCAATCTATTAGTTGAGCCAGCCAACTTTATTGGACCAACAGCCTTAATAAGGAACTCCAACAACAAACAAAAAATTTTAAAAAGGGCAAAAGAACTAATAAAAGAACATACGTCAAAAGAAAAAAAAGAGCCTCGGATCGAACCGTTAGTTTTTTTTGGCTCCTGCGATGAATCAATTCTTGTTCTGGAAAAACTGCTTAAAGAAAATTTACCCATTAAAGCAGTTTTTACTCAACCAGACCGGCCGGCCGGCCGAGGCCAAAAACTTCAACCAACCGCGGTAGCAAAATATTGTCGTCAAAAAGATTTAACTATCTGCAAATGGCAGGACCTAAATCCACAAACACTAAAAAAGACTAAAGAAAAATTAGGTAAAAAACCGGTTTTGGGAATCGTTGCCATCTACGGCAACCTAATTCCCCGTCAATGGTTAAACTGGGCTGGATTGTTAATAAATCTTCATCCTTCGCTTTTACCCAAATGGCGGGGGGCAGCACCAGTTATCCGTGCTATCCAAGCTGGAGATAAATTAACTGGTATCAGCCTATTTAAAATTGTTCCTGAACTTGATGCCGGGCCAATAATTGACCAAATTGAAACAGGGATTAAAGACCAAGAAACTGCCGGAGAGTTAAGACAAAAACTGTTTGATTTGGGAACCAAACGTTTAATTGCATTATTAGAAAAAAAGCTTATTAAAAACAAGCTTACATTTTGGGTTATGTCACCACAAGATGATCGGCAAGCAAGTTATGCTGAAAAAATTGACAAACAAGAAGCAAAAATAAATTGGCGGGCACCAGCCCAAGAAATTACAAATAAAATTTATGCCTTTAACCCCTGGCCCGGCGCTTACACTTTTATCAAGGCTAACGGTCAGAAAAAAAGATTAAAAATTTGGCAAGCTGAAATAGAAAACCGAGAAATCGTCCCCAAAATTGTCCAGTTAGCTGGAAAAACAAAAGTGTCCTGGAACCAATTTAGCCGTGATTATGGAATAAGTTTAAAAGATTTAAAGAATGACAATCGCTAAAATAATAACCAAAAGTGCAACCAGTAAATGAACCCAGGATAATACTTTCAAAGGAATATTCCATTGACCGGAAACAACTTTAGTCATCGCATTTACCTGCTGAATAAGAACAATCGCAAAAATTAAGTAAATAATTAAAGCAAATAAAATTAAAAATTTGGCTACTGTCCAAATTGAAATACTTAGAATAAGATTGACCCAATTGTCGTTCATTACATTATCCTTCCATCTAACTCTTCTAGTTTTTCTTCTAACTGTAGTTGTTTTAATACTTCAGAAACTTTATTTGGCTGAGGGACATACTCAAACTCCAGTTTCGGAAGCTGAGCCGCTGTTTGAATTTCTACCAATCCATAATTAAAAACTGTTTGCAATACCCCACCTACCTGGACGGTTACATCTTCAATATTTTCTATTTCCGCATCAGAAATCTCCTTGTAGATTAAATTATAAAAATCAATATCAATCACTCGTTCATCAGTAACAATATAAACATTGAAATACCAGCCTAAAAAGTTTTCCAAAAAAAACGCAAAAACTAATAAATACCACATCAAAATAACCACAAACTGAAACCGAGAAGGTAAAAACCTAAGCAAAGGAAAATTAGTTAATGTTAAGGGAGCTAAAATCATTACTACTACAATTGCTAACCATCTGATTTGGGTAATTAAGTGTCTTCTTAACAAAAGGATTACTTCTTCGCCGTCCAACTGGGTTTCAAAATTTAAATGCTTCGGCCGAGCTAAAAAGGCAGATAACGAAGACCTAGATTGACCAATCAAATCATAGATTTTTTGCCTATATTTTGTTACCTTGTCCCCGCTTGTTTGTTCTTGTTTGCCTAAATCCTTCTTTTTATCCTTACTCCCCAACTCCTCTTTTTTCTCTTCCTCCTGTTCTCCTCTTGTCGGTGGTTTTTGACGGTAGATTTCGGCCATTTGCCATATTATACCCAAGCAAAAATTTTTTCACAAGAAGATTATAACTGCTCCCCCTAGTGCACGAAGTTCGGACTAGTTACTACGTTTAGGAAAATAAA
>CAZHXO010000069.1:0-3081 GCA_964536585.1 uncultured Gammaproteobacteria bacterium | reverse complement strand
TTTCAGTTAAAAGAGTTAAAAGTGAAAAGTTAAAAGTGAAAAGTTTACCCAAATATCGAGTAGAAGTGAAAAATCTGAATTCTTTTCGCTTTGCTCAAAAAGCAATAGATTTTGAAATAAAACGGCAAACAAAATTGATTGAACAAGGCAAGCTGCCACCGCAAGAAACCAGAGGCTGGAATGACGAAAAAGGGGAAACATACATCCAACGAACAAAAGAAACTGCTAAAGACTACCGTTACTTTCCTGAACCAGATATCCCGCCGTTTTCTATTAGTGATCAGAAAATTAAAAAAATAGCTCAAAAAAATAAACTCCTTCCCTGGCAGGAAGAAAAGAAAATCATCGATAAAGGTATCCGCTGGAAATGGGCAGAAATAATTGCCAGACAACCCCAAACAGTCCAGCTGTTTTGGAACACAGTTAACCAGGGGATTAAGCCTGAAAAGTTAGCCAATTACATGGTCAACAATACTTTGCCTGAAAAAATAACAGCTGAAAAATTAGCTGAAAAAATCAAAGCCAGCCAAAACCAATTTGATTTAAGCAAAGAGGAAATAGAAAAAGCAGTCAAAGAAGTTATTAACCAAAACCCGCAAGCAATAGAAGATTATAAATCCGGTAAACAAGCAGCGATTGGCTTTCTTATTGGCCAAGTAATGCAAAAAACTGAGGGTAAAGCTGATCCTAAGATTAGCAGAAAAATCCTCCTTAAAATTCTAAATTCTAATTCCTAGATCCTAAAAAAATCTGTTATACTGAGTTAAGGAATACCAAATCCTAATATCAAATATCTAAATACTAAACATAAATGGTCCGGAAATATGACTTAGAAGAAAGAACATATAAATTTGCACATAAGTGTCGAAATTTTACCTTAAACCTGCCTAAAAATATTTCGAATTATGAATATATCAAGCAATTAATTAGGTCATCCGGTTCGGTAGCGGCAAATTACATCGAATTAAAATTTGCAGGAAAGAAGCAAAAGAAACTAAATTATGGCTAAAGCTTATTCTTATTAAGAACAATCAAAAAGATAAAAATAAACAAAAAGACTTAAAACAAGAAGCAAATGAACTAACAAAGATATTCGGAGCAATAATTGAAAAATGTAAATAGTTTAGAAATTAGAGATTAAGATTTAGAATTTGAACTATGGCGGATTTTGTTCACTTACACAACCATACTGAATACTCGCTTTTAGACGGCTTAAGTAAAATTAAACCTTTGGTTGAAAAAACCAAAGAGTTGGGCATGGATGCTTTAGCAATAACTGATCACGGCGTAATGTATGGAGCAATTAAATTCTACAACACATGCAAAGAGGCAGGAATTAAGCCGATTATTGGCTGTGAGATTTACATGGCTCACCGGTCAAGGTTTGACAAACAACCAAAAGTTGACGCCGATCAATACCATTTAGTTTTACTGGCCAAAAACTTCAAGGGTTACCAAAACCTAATGAAAATTGTTACTAAGGCACATTTAGAGGGTTTTTATTACAAACCACGAGCAGACACGGAGCTGCTTAAAGAATATTCCGAAGGCCTAATTGCAATGACTGCCTGCATTGAGGGAGAAATACCAAGTTTAATATTACAAAATAATTATCAAGGGGCCAAAAAAAAAGCTGAACAATTATTAGATATTTTCGGCGATGATTTTTACCTAGAAATTCAACATCATCCGGGCTTGAAAAAACAAGAAAAAGCCAATAAAGGAATTGTTAAATTATCGCGTGAGCTAGGGGTTCCGCTAGTTGCGACTAATGACAGTCATTACATCAATAAAGAAGATGCAGAAGCGCAAGACGCCTTACTTGCTCTCCAAACTCAGAAAACTATAAATGACCCTGACCGTTTATCAATGATTAACTGTCCAGACTTTTTTTTAAAAAGCCCGAAATTAATAAGAGAACAGTTTGCCAATCATCCGGATGCAATCAAAAACACAGTTGAAATTGCAAAAAAGTGCAATTTAGAAATTCCTATTGCTCAGCCCGTATTCCCCAACTATCCGTTACCGGCAGGAGAAACAGCAGAATCTCACTTGCGGAAATTGACTTACAAGCGCTTACCTGATCGCTATGACAAAATAACAAAAAAGGTAAAAAACCGAGTCGATTATGAGTTAGATTTAATTATTAAAAATGGTTAACCAGAATATTTTTTAATTTTCCAGGATTTTGTCAACTGGGCAAAAAAACAGGGAATCAGAGTCGGACCAGGCCGAGGCAGCGTTGCCGGATCTGTAGTTGCTTATGCTTTAAGAATAACTTCTGTAGATTCACTAAAACATGACTTGCCGTTTGAACGATTTTTAAATATCGAAAGAGAATCAACACCAGATATAGATTTGGATTTCCCAGATGACCGACGCGACGAAGTGATTGATTACGTAAGAAATAAATATGGCGAAGACCGTGTCGCCCACATTATCACCTTTGGAAGCATGGAAGCAAGAATGGCAGTAAGAGATGTCGCCAGAGTATTAGATCATCCATATTCTACTGGCGATCGACTGGCAAAACTAATACCTCAAGGAGCAAGTATTAAGGAAGCAATTGAGCAACGAACTGAGCTCAAACAAGCTTATGAAAATGAACCCCATGTAAAAAAGATCCTTGATTTAGCTCAAAAGTTTACTGGCTTATCACGTCATGCTTCAACCCATGCGGCCGGGGTAGTAATTACGGATGAGCCTCTGGTAAACTACACTCCGTTACAACGGGAATCTAACGGAAACAGGATTACTACTCAATATGATATGTACTCGCTGGATTTAAATATAAGAGAAGATGCTTTAGGCCTATTAAAGGTAGATTTTCTGGGCTTAAGAAATCTAACTATTATGGAAAAAGCAAAAGATTATGCAAAAGCAACTACTGGCAAAGAAATAGATCTATCGGAAATTCCCCTTGATGATGAAAAAGTCTACCAAATGATTACCCGCGGAGACACTACAGGACTTTTTCAAATGGAAAGCCAGGGAATGAGACGCGTTGCCGAGAAACTTAAACCAAACCGATTTTCAGATATTGCAGCAATGATTGCTCTTTACCGTCCAGGCCCAATGGAG
>CAZHXO010000068.1:0-3243 GCA_964536585.1 uncultured Gammaproteobacteria bacterium | reverse complement strand
AAAATCCTATCCGTCGCTGCAGTGGCATTTAAAGCGTGCACTTCTTTATTACCTTGTTCGGTCGTTACTTTAATGTTTAACCTTCTGGTCTGAAAATCTGTGCAGTTACTACAGGAATGAGTTTCTCTGTATTCATTTTGGCCTGGAAACCAAGCTTCAATATCATACATTCTTCTATTTGGAAAGGGCAAATCACCAGTGCAGACAACCACTACTCGATAAGGCAGCTCCAGCTCAGCCATTATCTCCTCTTGAATTTCGAGCATTTCTTGGGTTATCTGGTCAGAAACCTTTTCTTCCGGCTGGGTATAAATATTCATTTCTACTTTATTAAACTGATGAACCCGAAACATACCTTTAGTTTTTTGGCCGTAACTACCGGCTTCCCGTCTAAAACAAGTTGAATAATTAACGTACTTTATCGGTAATTCCTCCATTGTAAAAGTCTCATCAGCGTGCATTGGGATTACACTATGTTCTGAAGAAGGAGCAAGAACAAGTTTATCTTGCCGAGTTTGATACATCTCCCGCCATTGACCGTGCTCAACATAACCCATTTTTCTTTCTACCCCCCGTTTGACAATGGACGGTGGGATAATTGGACTAAACCCTTGTTGGGTTAATTTTTTAAACACATGCCACATTAAACCCATTTCAAGTAAGGCAGCTTCTTTTTTAAAATAGCCAAAACGAGGACCAGAAACTTTGGCTGCCCGATGAACATCAATTAAATCCAATTGTTCCCCAAGCTCCAAATGGCCCCGAGGTTGAAAATCAAAGCTTGGCTTATGCCCAACTGTTTTCATAACCTGATTATCTGATTCATCTTTGCCTATCGGCACATCATTTGCCGGAATATTAGGGATTTTATAAGCTGCTTGCTGTTTTTGTTTTTCTAACTCTTGAAGCCGGTCTTCTTTTTCCTGCAATTTTGCTTTTAGTTGTCTGCCTTTTTCAATTACTTCCTCCGGTGGTTTTTCCCCTTTTTGTTTGTATTCTTCAACTAATTCGTTTCTTTGTTGTCTAATTCCTTCTACTTCTTGAAGTCGTTTGCGCCATTGACCATCTATTTCGAGCCAGGAGTCTACCAACTGCGGCTCATAACCCTTGTTTTTTGCTCCCTTCTTTACTTTATCTGGATTATTTCTAACAAAATCTGAGTCTAACATATATTAATTTTAAATTATTAGTTATTAGTTATTAATTTATAATTCATAATTTGTATTCTCTATCGTCCATCGACTATCGTCCGATTATTTCATAATCCCAGTCTGCTGCTTATATCTTGCATTGCTTTTAAATTTATCTCGATAAATCTTTCTAAGGGTATACCTAATTGTTTGCATTGTTCAATATCTTCTCTTCGGGCCCCGGAAGCAAAATTTTTCTCATCAAATCGATTTAAAACATTTTCTGTCTCCACATTGTCTAGTTTACCACCCATAACTAATGCCGTAGCAACAATCAATCCGGTTAAGCTGTCCACTGAATAAAGAGCCCAGGCCATATTAGTTTTGGGTTTAACATTATTGTGGGAATAATTATGAGCGGCAATAGCATGAAGAATTTCATCTGATAATTTAATTCCTTCTTGCTCTAAAAGCTGACCAGTCATTGTCCCATGCTCTTCCTTTGATATCCCCTCTTGATAATCAAGGTCATGAGCTAAGCCGGCCAACTTCCATTCCTTAACATTCATTTCCCCTATTTCCCTGGCAATTGCCTCCATGCAAGCTTCTGTTGCCAGCATATGCTTAATAATGTTTTCTTGAGTTATTTGCTGCCTAATAATTTCCAAAACTTCTTTTCTTTTAGTCATTTTCTTTTGCTTTCATTAATGGGAAAATTTGACATTCTTTAATCGGCCGATCAACTAAATAAGCAAAAAATCTTAACGAGGTCCCAAAACCGCAAGTCGGCGGCATACCATATTCTAATGCTTCAACAAATTCTTTGTCATGCATTTGGGCTTCCTGATCCCCCTTTTCTCTTAATTTCTGTTGCCTTTTAAACCTTGCTTCTTGATCAATCGGGTCATTCAACTCTGAATAGCCATTACCAATTTCACTCCCGGCAAAAACAAGGAAAAACCTTTCCACAAGCCGCGGGTTTTCTTCCTTCCGCTTAGCTAAGGGAGAAACCTCCACTGGGATATTAACTACAAAAGCAGGCCCGACAATATTTTGACGACATTGTTTCCATAAAGTATCAATTAATCTTTCTTTCGGCTGATCATTTTCATATTCAGCTTCTAGTTCACCCAATTTTGCTTTTATATCCTTAATACTGGCATCAAAATAATTAATCCCTGTTTGTTTTTCTATTTCTTTTACATAATCAATTTTTTCCCAGTCTTTAGAAAAGTCAACTTTTACGCCATTAGTTTCAAATTTTTGTGTCCCCAGCACTTCTTGAGCAACTTGACGATACATTTCTTTAACCAGTTCCATACCTTGTTTGTAATCGGCATAAGCCCAATAAAACTCCATTTGCGTATAGTCTTGTACATGTTCAGCAGACATTCCCTCATTCCTAAACTGTCTTCCCAACTCAAAGGTTTTCTCAAAGCCGCCGATCATTAATCTTTTCTGCCACAGCTCTCCCATACTAATTCTTAAATAAACATCCATGTCCAAAGCATCATGATGAGTAACAAACGGCTGGGCATCAGCTCCACCCGGAGTTGTTTCCAGAACCGGTGTGTGGACTTCAATAAAGCCCCTTTCAATTAAAAAGTTCCTGACTGTATTCCAAAATTTAAACTTTTTGACAAACAACTCTCTAATCTCCGGGTCCATAATCATTTCTAAATAGCGTTTACGGTATCTTTCTTCAGTATCCTTAAGCCCGTGCCATTTTTCTGGTAGTGGTCTTAACGCTTTAGCCAAAAGTTTAAACTCCTCAACCTTAATTGAAATTTGACCTGTTTCCGTCTTTACCACTTCCCCGGTTACTCCTAAGAAATCACCGACATCAATCAGATCAAGCAATTGGTATTGATCAGCCAAATTATCAGATGCAAACCACAACTGAATTTCACCGCTTGGATCAGATAAGTCCATAAAAGTAAGCTGGCCGTGCTCGCGAATAGCGATAATTCTACCGGCAGTTTTTACTTTTTTGTTTAAACTATTTAAGCATTGTTTAATGGAGTTTTGTTTATCAAATCCTGAGGGATAGGGGTTTACGCCGCGCTCTTTTAGCTCTTTTAATTTTTTTATTCTGTTTTGACGAATACTCTCA
>CAZHXO010000067.1:0-3257 GCA_964536585.1 uncultured Gammaproteobacteria bacterium | reverse complement strand
ATATAAGAACCATCTGGCCGACGTTGTTCTTTTTTTGTTCTTACAATAACTGCCCTTACCTTCTCATTCTTTTTAACTTCTCCTCCGGGTGTTGCTTGCAAAACTGAAGCAGTTACTTGGTCTCCCACCCGACCAGCACGCTGGCTAGCGCTGCCTAACATTCGAATCACCCTTAGTTTTTTGGCCCCTACATTACTTGCCGGTTTTAAAATTGTGCGCAACTGAATCATTTTTGGTCAAGAATATTAACAACTTTAAATCTTTTTAGTTTACTTAAGGGTCGAGTTTCTTCAACCTCAACTTTATCGCCTAGTTTTGCTTTTTCATCTTCATCATGAGCGTAAAGCTTAGTCCTTTTTTCCAACACCTTGCCATACAAAGGATGGGCTTTACGGTGCTTAACTTCGACCACCACTGTTTTTTGCATTTTATCTGAAATAACTTGTCCAACAAACTTTTTACTCATTGGTTTGCTCCCTTCCTTTCTTTGAAGAGATTGTCTTCTCGGTCATAATTGTTTTAACAACAGCAATCCCTTTCCTTAATTTACTAGGTAAATGCAGATTTTCCAATTGCCCTTGACTCAATTTAAACTTTGCTTCTACTAACTTCTTTTTCTTCTCCTCAAGCTTATGTTGTAATTCCTCTTTTGATTTTGCCCGCATTTTTTCTTTCTCCTCCCGCTTCATTTTCCTTTCCTCCGAACAATCTTTGCTTTAACTGGTAACTTGTGAATTGCTCTTCTTAATGCTTCTTTAGCTGTTTGTTGATTAACACCTTCAATTTCAAAAATAATTTTGCCCGGTCGAACTACAGCAGCCCAATGACTAATATCACCCTTGCCAGCTCCCATCGGCGCGCCCGGGGCTTTCTGGCTAATTGGCTTATCAGGAAAAGCGCGAATCCATACCTTAGCTTTCCTCTTAGTATAATGAGTAATTGCTTTTCTTGCTGCTTCTATCTGATTGGCTTTAATCCAGCCGGGCTCCAATGCTTTAATACCATACTCACCAAAGGCCATTTGCGAACCTCGGCTTCGTTTACCCTTGGTTGTTCCTCGAAACTGGTAGCGATATTTTACTTTTTTTGGTTGTAACATAATTAAACCTGCTCTCCACGATTAATATATACTTTAACTCCAACGTAGCCTGACCGGGTCAAAGCTGGATAATGGTAATAATCAACATTCGCTCGAAGGGTGCTTAAAGGAACTTTACCCCGAGAAAATTTTTCAACTCGAGAAACTTCAACCCCGCTAATTCGCCCGGATAAAGTTACCTTTATTCCTTCTGCCCCTTCATGCATTGCTTTATCCATTGCTTGGTTAACAACCCGGCGATAGCGCATTCCGCGTTCTAATTGGCGCGCAATTTTCTCAGCAACTAATCTTGCCGATAAAGCAGCACTTTTAACTTCTTCAACTTCAATGTCAATATTGTTTTCGGGTTCGGGAATATCAATAATTTCTTTTAATTTGTCTTTAATTTGTCTTAATCCGCTACCGCCGCGACCGATAACTACTCCCGGCCTGCTTGCCTGGATGACAATCTTAACTTTATTCTTCAACCGTCTGATCTGAGTAGAAACTAAACCAGCGTATTCTAATTTGTCATCTAAATATTCTCTAATTGCTTGATCTTCAGTAACAAACTTTTTGTAGTCCTTCTTGTCGGCAAACCAACGAGATCTCCACTTAAATGGACTGTCCTTGATTTGCATTCTTAAATTAACCGGACTTGTTTTCTGTCCCATATTTATTTTTCCCTTAACTTAACAACTAGATGTGACCTTCTTTTTCGAATCATACCGGGATGAAACCGAGCTCCGTGTGATTTATCTCTCCGCTTTAACATTGGGCCTTCATTAACAATAATCTCATCAAAAACAAGCTTTCCCTTATCTAAACCATAATTATGTTCAGCATCAGCTAAAGCCGTCTTTATTGCTTTATGCAAAAACTTTGCTCCTTTTTTATTCATAAATTTCAACTTTTTCATTGCTTCTTGCGGATTTTTTTGTTTAGCGCTTTTAACCACTAAACGCAATTTCCTTGGCGTAATTGGTAAATATTTCGCCTCAGTTTTTACAACAACATCTTCGTTGTTTGCTTTTCTATCCTGGTTATTTTTCTGGTTAGCTCTCTTAGTTTTTGGCATAAAAAATAATAATTAATAATTCATAAATAATAATTATATTAAGTTTTCTTAATAATCCTTTTAACCACCCGACCATGGCCTCGAAATGTTCTGGTTGGTGCAAATTCACCTAAGCAGTGGCCGACCATTTCTTCAGTTACAAAAACTTCAATAAAATCTTTGCCATTATGAACCATAAAAGTATGCCCAACAAATTCTGGTGGGATTTGGCTTTCTCTTGCCCAGGTCCTAATCGGCTCTTTTTTCTTCTTCCCTTCCTGCTTTTTCACTTTTTCAATTAACTTTTCATCAACATATGGTCCTTTTTTTGCACTTCTGGCCATTATTTTTCATCCCTCCTCTTAACAATTAATTTATCAGAGTATTTTTGCTTTTTCCTGGTTTTTTTACCCAAAGTCTTTTTACCCCAGGGAGATTTAGGTGACGGCATCCCAATTGGTGACCTGCCTTCTCCTCCCCCATGAGGGTGCGACCCGGGATGCTGAGCAACCCCACGAACAGTGGGACGAATTCCGCGGTGACGCTTGCTGCCTGCTTTTTTAATTTGTTGATAAATATACTCTTTGTTTCCTACTTGCCCAATTGTTGCCCAACAATCTAATAAAAACTTTCTCACTTCACCTGAAGGAAGTTTAACATGAGCATATTTTCCTTCTTTAGATAAAATAAACGCTTTTGTCCCTGCTCCTCTCACCATTTGCCCTCCTTTGCCAGGTTTGATTTCAATGTTATGAAAGCCAACCCCTAGGGGAATATTAGCTAATGGTAAAGCATTCCCAGGCTCAATCTCAGCATCTTTACTGGCAATTAGTTTATCTCCAACTTCAAGTCCGACTGGTGCTAAGATATATCTCCGCTCTCCATCCGGATAAAGAATCAAGGCAATATTTGCATTTCTATTTGGGTCATAGTCAATTCTTTCCACTTTACCAGCAATGTCGCGTTTATCCCGTTTCCAGTCTATTTTCCTAATAAACCGCTTATGGGCACCGCCACGATGACGGGTACTAATTTGCCCCTTACTATCTCTGCCTCCTGTTTTTTTTCTAATCTTGGTTAGTTTTTTGTATCTTTTAGTCATTTTATTTTAGTTAAATCAAT
>CAZHXO010000066.1:0-3296 GCA_964536585.1 uncultured Gammaproteobacteria bacterium | reverse complement strand
GAATCCCTTTTTAGAGATAAAGAGGGATCTCTCCACTGCGGTCGAGATGACAAACAGAACTTACTAATTAATTCTTTTAAAGCACCGTTTTCCCAAACAACATCTCCATCAGTTAAGACTAAAATTTCACCCTGAGCTCTTTCAAAAGCCTGGTTTAAAGCTGCCGGCTTGCCTTCACCTTTATCTTTAACCCAGCTAACCAGGTTCATTTGATCATTTTCAAGCCCCGCTTGTTTAGTTTTTTTATCTGGGCAAACCAGAAGTATCTCTTTGTCAAAATCAGGCTGAAGCAAATCATTTTCAAGGGCACTAATAAGCGGCCCGACTGTACTTGGTTCGTTTTTGGCAGTGATAATTATTGATATTTTCATTGTTAGCAAACAAAAACATTTCTTGCTAAATCATCTAAATTATACCTTTACCCGATTTATAAGTAAATAAGTATCCAAAAAAATTGTCGGAAAACAAAAATTTTTAGCTTAAAATATCTTTTTTCAGTAAAAAACTTGCTTTAGGTTGAAAAATTTAAAAAAATTTTAATAAAAATTCATTAAAGTCCTCTTATAGAAATATTTATTAGTTATTAGTTATTAGTTATTATTTGGTTAATTTTATTTCAATGACATTAATTCGCGATTTTAATAATATAAGATATTATTTTAAATCAGATTAAGGTAATAAAACCCTTTTTTGGTTAAATTTTTTAAACAAAATTTTTAGAATTTGGTAAATATTTTTTTAACTTAAAATTAATTTCTTGGTCTGAAAAACAAAAATTTATTTTGCAAAAACTACAAATATTTAATTTCCCTCTAGTAAATGAATATAAGATTTGCAAAAATACCGCAATTTTAACTAATAACCTCTTATAATATAAAAAATATAAGACCTAATTGCTTTTTACGGCTTTTTTATATAGGACTAGGTTCTCCATTGCCAATGCCGTTCCTTTTACTACGACCATCATTGGTTCTTCTACTCGATGACAGGCAACCCCAACCTCCTGGGAAAGATATTCTTCCATCCCAGTCAACAAGGCAGTCCCGCCAGATAGGACAATTCCTTTATCTACAATGTCAGAAACAAGTTCGGGTGGAGTTTTTTCCAACACTCCCTTTATTGCTCCCAAAATTTGCTTCAATGGCGTTTCAAAGGCTTTATTAATCTCTTTATTTGTAACTTCAACTGTTTTAGGTAAACCATAAATTGCATCTCTACCCTTAATTTTTTGCTTTTTAATTTTTTTGGGTGGTAAGGCCGAGCCCAATTCTATTTTCAATCTCTCCGCAGTTTGATCGCCAATAATTAAATTGTGCTTCTTGCGCAAATAGCTACCAATAGCATCATCAATCTTATTACCAGCCACACGGACACTCTTGTGCGCCACCACCCCTCCCAAAGAAATAACTGCGGCTTCAGTTGATCCTCCGCCAATATCAACAATCATATTTCCTGATGCTTCTGCTACCGGAATCCGCGCCCCAATGGCTGCCGCCAAGGGCTCGTCAATCAAATGGGCCACTCTTGCCCCAGCATTCTTAGTGGCATCCAGAACCGCCCGTTGCTCAACTTGAGTTACTTCTGCTGGAACACAAATCATTACCTGCGGTCTTAAAAAAAGAAAGCGACCGCAAACTTTTTGAATAAAATAACGAAGCATAGCTTCTGTAATCTCATAATCGGCAATCACCCCATCCCTCATCGGCCGGGAAGCAGTAATAAACTCTGGTGTGCGGCCCAACATATCCTTGGCTTCTTTACCCACCGCTAGCACTTTTCGATCTTCAACTGATACCGCAACCACAGTAGGTTCATTCAAAACTAAACCTTTGTTTACTTCCCAAACCAAAGAATTGGAAGTTCCTAAATCAATACCTAACTTTTTAAAAATTGCCATATTATGTTTATTTTTGCCGCATTTAGAATGGGTAGTTATTTTGTCTAGATTCAGTATAACATATACCACTAACCCTAGAACCCAACAGCCAAGATATGCTATTATAAGAACCAATGGACATTAAACGGGCAAGGAAAACAGCCCTCTTTTTATTTATTGCCTTAGTGGCAACAGCCGGTTTGACTTATCTTGCGACAATCTTTATCCGGGGCTATCGACCCAAGGTCCGGCAACACGGCTTAGGCATTCTACCCACCGGTCTATTAGTTGCCCAATCCAACCCAAAAAGTGCTTCTGTTTACATCGACGGTAAATTAGCCACCGCTACTGATGACACTCTTAACCTAACTCCTGGTGAATATAATATAAAAATAGTTAAAGACGGCTATTTACCCTGGGAAAAAACACTGGAGATTAAACAAGAGATTGTCACTCCAACTGATGCGACTCTGTTTAAAACCACCCCAAATTTAAAGCCACTAACCAACACCGGCGCCCTCAATCCAACCTTGTCACCAGACGGAACAAAAATTGCTTATATTGTAAAAAATGCTTCAAAAGAAAAAGACAACGGGGTATGGTTGCTTGACCTCTACACCAACCTGCCGATCAACCGCTCAAACAGCAAACAACTAACTGAACTAGTTGCAGATTTTCCTTATGAAAACAGTGAATTTATTTGGAGCCCGGACGGAAAAAGTGTCCTTTTAGTTGAACAGGCGGATGAGGAAAAATCAATCAGTGAAGAAGAAATTACCAGTTTAGACGCTTACCAAATTCCAATCGATCGCTTTACCAATACTGATCAACTGAACAACGTTAGTTTTCGGCTTGAGCTGATTCTTAGTGAATGGGAACAAGAAGAACAAGAAATTTTAGAAGAAAAGTTAAAAACCCTACCTAAAGAACTAATCCCACTTGCCACCCGGTCAGCCCAAAAAATTAAATTTTCAGGCGATGGTGAAAAAATGCTTTATTCCGCAACCGAATCAGCCACAATTCCTGAAAATCTCATCCCCCACCCGCCGTCCAGGTCCACCCAGCCGGAAACCAGAAAGCTCAAACCAGACCATTGGTACGTTTATGACATAAAGCAGGATACAAATTTTGAGCTCGGCTCAAAAGAAGACATACCTGAGCCTGTTTATTGGCTAACAAACCAGCATCTGGTTTATATTGACGAAGAAAATTTACAAATAAAAGCAATTGAATATGATGCCACCAACCCGCAGACTATTTATTCTGGTCCGTTTGAAAACGGCTATGTCTTTGCCTCACCCAATAGTAAAAGCTTAATTACCCTGACCTCACTACGCCCGGATTCCCCAGGTAATTTATATGAAATCCAAGTAAGATAATAATTTTTATTAAAATTTAATGATTAATCTAGAAAGAAAGT
>CAZHXO010000065.1:0-3308 GCA_964536585.1 uncultured Gammaproteobacteria bacterium | reverse complement strand
GGCTTAATAAAGCAGTTGAAGAAACTCTTTACCCGGCAATGGAGGATTTTTGCTTAGATGTGATTATCGGTAAAGGGCCAGCGGCAAAAACAATCAGGCTAAACCTGGACCGGTTTACTGTAGTCGCAGCAACGACCAGAATTGGCATGCTCTCTTCACCGATGAGGGACAGATTTGGTTTTGTCCAGCGCTTGAACTTTTATTCTGAGGACAATTTAAAAAAGATAATTACCCGCTCAGCTGAAGTTTTAAATATAAATATTGACCAGCAGGGGGCAAAAGAAATTGCCCGTCGGTCAAGAGGAACACCAAGAATCGCCAACCGAATTTTAAAAAGAGTCAGGGATTTTGCCCAGGTAGAAGCAGAGGGGAAAATAACCGCTCAAGTTGCCCAACAAGCTCTAAAATTGTTAGCAGTTGATGATTTGGGCCTTACCAAGGCTGACCGCAGATTTTTAAAAGCAATCGCTGAAAAACACAACGGCGGACCGGTTGGCTTAGGAACTTTATCAGCAACTATAAACGAAGATTCAGAAACAATTGAGGAAGTCTATGAACCCTATTTAATGCAAATCGGCTTCTTAAAACGAACCCCAAGAGGCAGAGTGTTATCAAAGGAAGCATTCAAATTTTTAAAAATCAAGATGCCAGATAAAATAGCCCAGGGGGATTTATTCTAAGCTTGCTATAATCCTTATTAATGGATAAGAAAAAGGTGGCCAAGAATTCTATTTGGTTGTCGGGCGGCCAAATTATCGGCAGGATAATTGGATTTCTTTATTTCATTTACCTAGCCCGCAATTTACCAGTAAAAACCTTTGGTGTTTATTCTTGGGTTTTAGGTCTTAGCTATAACTTTTATCCTCTAGCTGATTTCGGCATTCAAAGATACATTCTTAAACATTTATCCCGAGATCTTTCCAAGTCAAAACAGTTTTTAGCTAAACTTTTACCCTTAAGACTTGTCTTGGCAATTGGTTCGCTTTTCCTAAGCTTATTACTAGCCTTAATTTTAGGTTCTCCAGCCAAGGCAGGTTTTGTTGCCCTTTTCGGCTTATCATTATTACCCTTTAACTTGATTTATCTTTATACAGCAGTTAAAAATGCAGCTGAGGAAATGCGGGTATATTCCCTGGCCACAATCAGCACTACTTTGGCCTACAGCTTAATCGGAGTGTTTATGATTCAGCTGAATTTGGATTTGACCTGGTTGTTTCTGGCCCACTTTTTGGGCAACAGCTTGGTTTTAGGCATAATATTAATTCAATCTAAAAAACTAAATTTAGATAGTCAATGGGATTGGGACACTAAATTTTTTAAACAAGTTTTAAATGAATCCTGGGCCTTTGCCATCCTGCAAGTTATTGCTGTTTTCTACCTTCGGCTGTCTTTAGTCTTAGTTGGCAGTATCTTAGGCGATTATTCTGCCGGGATATACGGAACTGCCTCAAAATTTATTGAGGCCGGTATTTTGCTGCCCCAAAGTATTGCTTTGGCTTTTTTCCCTTCCTTTTCAAAATTATTCAAACAAAACAAACAAAGACTAAAAAAAATATACTTTAAAACTTTACTTTTATTAGCAATTTTGGGGCTAGTAACTGCTATTGCTATGTGGATTATCGGCCCTTATATGATTCCTTTAGTTTTTGGAGTCAACTATCAACCGGCAGTGCCAATATTTCAGTTGATGGGCATACTAATGTTTTTCTTTTTTATTAATTCTCTGGCTGGTAATATCATCCAAAACTCACCCCAAGTTAAACAGTTTTTACCCCTTAGATTAATCAACTTTTTAGTTGCTTTAATTGCCGGCTTTATACTTATTCCCAAATTAGGAGTTATCGGCGGAGCCTGGGCAATGATTATTGGTGAAATATACGGCTTAGCAGTGAATAATTTTTATGTTTTAAAAATTTTACGTAATTCGTAACAGGTAACCAGTAATTATGAAGTACGATTTGTCAATTATCATTCTTAGCTGGAATACTAAACAGCTGCTGCAGAAATGCTTAGAATCAATGACTAATGATCAATGGCTGATGGCTAATACAGAAATAATCGTGGTTGATAATAATAGCCAGGACGGTTCAGTAGAACTCGCCCGGAATTTTCAATTTTCAAATTCCAATTTACAAAAAAAATTAATCCTTAATAAAAAGAATCGTGGTTTTGCTAAAGGCAATAATCAGGGGATTAAACAAGCAAAAGGCAAATATATTCTGCTGTTGAATTCTGATACTGAAGTTAAACCCGGAGCTCTAAAAATTCTAGTCAATTACTTAAAAGAGCACCCGAAAGTGTCCGCTGTCAGCCCAATGCTTTTGAACATGGATGGAAGCAAGCAAATTGATTACTACATGAAATTCCCCAACTTTTGGCAGATGATTTTTTATCATAACGGAATTTTAAGGCCAATTGCGATGCATACGCCTTTAAAAAATCTTATTATCAATTCTCAAAAAAACAAACCATTTGCGGTTGACCAACTGCCAGGAGCCGCTTTAATGGCTCGCAGACAAACTTTTGACCAAGTTGGCTTGCTGGACGAAGATTTTGAGTTTCTTTTTGAAGATGTTGACTGGTGTTACCGAATAAAAAAAGCGGGTAACGGCAAACTCATGGTTATCCCAGAAGCTGAAATAAAACACGTCGGGGGCGGGAGCTGGAAAAAACATTTAGATAAAAACCGATTTGGTTTTTACAAACAATATTTTAAAAGCCTATTTAAATTTGTTGACAAGCACTATCCGCAGAAAAAATTAGCTTTGAAATTGGGTTTAGGAATTAGCTTATTAACTAACAGTTTAATGCACTTAACCACTTTAAGTTTTAAAAAGATGATAACCCAGCTAAGATTAATTAGATTAATTTATGATTTTTAATTAATTTTTAACCGTCTAGTATGCCTTCACGATCGTAGAGGCAAATTAGACAGCGGGGCGAAAATATAATCTAAATGTATTCAATTATTATCCCTCACTATAAAAAAAACTACCTTTTAAACCAATGTCTAAACAGCATTAAAGAAAGTCTAATTGCCACAGAACAACAAACTAGTATTGAAATTATTATTGTCGATAACCAAGCAACAGAAATTTCAAAAAGATTTATTAATCAATATCAGGTTAAAAACCCAAACTTAGCAATAAAGCCGATTTATAATAAAAAAAATCTCGGTTTTGCCAAAGCAGTTAACCAAGGAATTAAAAAAGCTTATGGTAAATATATTGTTGTTATAAACAACGATATCAAGCTAGATGAAAACTGGTTTAATGCCATTAACCAGGCCATTTCTAAATACAACCGTC
>CAZHXO010000064.1:0-3337 GCA_964536585.1 uncultured Gammaproteobacteria bacterium | reverse complement strand
CCCAATAAATGAAAAGTTTAAAAATTTATACTGACGGTGGTTCCCGGGGCAATCCTGGCCCAGCCGCTTTCGGAATAGTTATTCAAACCAATAAAGGAGAAACTGTTTATGAAAAAAGCAAGGCTATTGGCACGGCAACCAACAACGAAGCAGAGTACCAAGGACTAATTGCCGCTTTAAAATGGCTTAATAAGGCCCAACTTAAGGTAAACCGATTCACCTTTTATTTAGATTCCCGTTTAGTGGTTAAACAAATGCAGGGAAAATTTAAGGTTAAAGCTAACAATTTAAAACCTCTCTGGCAAAAAGCAAGAAAATTAGCTAATGATCTTTGTGGTGAAATTAAATACCGGCACATTCCCCGAAACAAAAACGCTGCTCCAGACAGATTACTTAATCAAGCGCTAGACAAAAAAACTACTAATTAGTTATAATTGCTAACTCTTTTTGCTAAAATTAGTTAATGTCCGATACTCCATTCCAACTAGAAGTAGCAACTGAGAAACCAAAAGCAATTGTTTTTGCAAATGAGTATATAAAAAAACCTTTAGCAAAATTGCTGCGTCAAAAAGGTTTAAGTGTTTCTAGTTCTGGCCCGGGTGATTATTTAATTGATCTACAAGGTAATCCTCAAGCACTTAAAACTGCCCAAGAACAAGGAACTAAATATCTCCGTTTATTAATCGGCCCCCAGGCTAAACCGGATTTAAGTTCATTAAATAACTGGCGTTTAGTCCGCTCAAACTACTTAATTGGGGAATATCCTCCTGAAAATACCTTTTTAACCAATTTAATCAAGCAAACCATTTATAATCAGCAACTAAAATTTCCTTGCCCTGCTGAACACGAACTTTACCCTACTGCCCTAAGTGATTTGGTCCACGGACTTTGGCAAGCATTAATCTTACCGAATACCAACCAAAAAGAGTTCCTTATTCTCGGTTCCAAAGTCAAGGCAAAAGAATTAGGCCAATACTTAGAAAATTTAGGCCAGACTACAAAGGGGGTAAGTTTCCAAAAAACCAGCCAACTGCCAACCTATAGCCAAAGCTTAATCAGCCAAACTCGGGAAAGCCTTAAATGGCAGCCCAAAAAAAACTGGCAAGAAAGTGTAAAAGAGGGATTTCAAACTTTATGGCAGAAACTTGAACCAGAAGAACATCAACCCAAAGCTAAACCAAAACCCAAAAAGACTCCGCAGGATCCGCAGGAAGAGCCCCCCTTAGCTGATTATCCTGAGGATAATCAGGATAAAGAGGACGAAGAAATCATTGTTGTTGACCAAAAGCCAAAATTAGAAGACATTCTTTCCCAATTTGAATCAAAAGAAAAGGAAACAGAAGAGCTTCAAAAGGGCACTAAGAAAGAATTTTCTTGGAATTGGAAAAAGCCGCTCATATTGTTTCTATCTCTTATATTCATCCTCTTTTTTGCTGTTTGGGCTAAACCCTTAAGTGGTTTAATCCTCGGCACTCTTAAACTCAAGAGCGCTTGGATGGATTTACCTGAGCAAAATTGGGCTTCGGCTCAAAAAAAGATTGAGCAAGCTGAAAATCACTTTCAACGAACTGAAAACTTTAGTCATCACTCTAAGCTAAAGTTTCTGCTCTTTGGAAGCCAAAAAAGCCTGGGGAAAATGTCCCAACTAGGCTACCAAGCCAGCTTAACTGCTAAAACCGCTATCCCGCTGATAAAGGAGGGCTTAAATTTAAACCAAGCGATTTTAAAAAATAAAGATATTAATTGGCAAGAGACATTAAAGGAATTAAAATGGCGACAAAATCAATTAAGTTTTCAAATCAATAAACTACAAGCTTTGTTAAATACTCAATGGACATTTGTTCCGCGCCGCTGGAAAGAGCTACCACAACAATGGCAAGACAAGCTAAGTAGTGCTAATTTAGCTTTAAGCCAAACTTCTCATATTACACCTTACTTGGATTGGGCAACTGGAGCCAATGGAGAAAGAAGAACCTACTTAGTTCTACTCCAAAACAACATGGAGCTCAGACCAACTGGGGGATTTATTGGCTCGTTTGCCTTACTAACTTTTGAAGACGGTAGCTTAACCAATTTTGAAGTAAAGGATGTTTACCAAGCTGACGGACAACTAAAAGGCCACGTAGAACCACCAGCAACAATCAAAGAAGTTTTAGGTGAAGCAAACTGGTATTTAAGAGACTCTAACTGGGATCCGGATTTCCCTCAATCAGCTAAAAACGCAGAGTGGTTCTTAAACAAGGAACTGGGCCGTAATGTTGATGGTGTAATTGGCTTCAACCTAGAAGCAGCTCAAAACCTAATTTCGGCTTTTGGAGAAATTAATCTACCTGATTACAATGAAACAATTACGGCTGAAAATCTATTTGAACGAGCTGAATATTGGAGCGAAAAAGAAAGTTTCCCTGGTTCACACCAAAAAGCAGCCTTCTTAGGCATCCTTGGTCAACAATTATTCGAAAGAATTAAAACAGCTGAAGCTAAAGAATATATTAATTTATTTCAGGCTATTTGGCAATCAATCCAAGAAAAAGAAATTCTTATCTATGTGCATAATGACAAATTAGCCGAAAAACTTAATCAATTAAACTGGGACGGAAGTATTCGTAATTCAACCTGTAATCAACCCGCTTGTTTTGCTGATTATCTTTACCTGGTTGAAGCTAACTTAGGCGTAAATAAAGCCAACTATTTTCTAAAACGAGGTATAGAACAAGCAATTGATTTTCAAAATAATGGTCAAATAGACCACAGCTTAAAAATTAATTACGAGAATACGGCTCACTCGAGTAACTGGCCGGGTGGAAAATACACTGCTTGGTTAAGAATCTATCTTCCCGTGGGAACTGAAATAAATCAAATTGTCGCTTATGACCCGTTAACCAATACTAACCGCCAAACAATAACTAGCACCCAAAAGATGGACAACAATAAACAAGTAGTCGGGTTTAAAATAGAGGTGCCAATTGAATCCAAAAGAACCATTGAGGTTAACTTCGGCCAAAAAACAACCGGCTTTGAAGATTCAAAAATAGCTTATCTCCTCTACTGGCAAAAGCAGTCAGGATACCGGTCAACGCCGATCTCAATCCTGGTTTCCTACCCTGACTCCTGGCAGCCTTTACAAGTTAATCCTGCTGCAAACGTAGTTTCAGGAAAACTCCTTTTTAATCAACAACTAGAAAGAGATATAAAATTAGGAATAGAGTTTGGAAAATAATTATGCCTGAACTGCCGGAAGTAGAAACACTAAGCCAACAATTAAGTCAAAAAATAATCAATAAAAAAATCATTAAAGTCAAAGTATTGAGAGAAAAAAGCTTTAAAGGAGAAAAAA
>CAZHXO010000063.1:0-3338 GCA_964536585.1 uncultured Gammaproteobacteria bacterium | reverse complement strand
GGCAGTAAATATTTTTTACCGATAGTTATTTTTTCATCATCAGTATAAGTCGGCATCTCTAATATTTCCAACCTGTCTTTTACTGCAGTTGCTATCCTCCGCGTGTGGTTGGCAGTAGTAATAAAAATCGCCTTTGATAAATCAAACGGGAAATCAATAAAATAATCATTAAAAGCATCATTTTGCTCTGGGTCTAATAATTCAACTAAGACACCCATAATTGTGTTTAGGGAATCATCAGCTACCCGATCAATTTCATCAAGTAAAATAACTGGGTTGCTTGTTCCCGCTCGGCGTAAACCTTTTATCAGTTGGCCGGGCTCAGCTTCAGGATGAACTCTTGACTCTCCTCTTAAATACTGAGGGTCACCCAGTCCTCCAAAGGGTATTCGAATAAATTTCCGGTTTAAAGCATCGGCAATTGATTTAGCAATAGTCGTCTTTCCAGTTCCAACCAAACCGACAAAACACAACACCGGTGCTTGCTGAATTTCTCCTTGTCTTTTTTTTTGTAAAATTAGCACTGATAAGTATTCTAATACCCTATTTTTTATTTTTTCTAAGCCATAATGGGTCTTATTAAGCATATGGGAGGCATCATCTAAATCTAAATTATCTTTAGACTGTTTTTGCCAAGGCAAAGCAGCTATCCAATCTACCCAATGCCATAACCGGTCAACCTCTCGCCAATACCACTCTCCTTGTCTTGCTCTTTTTAAACGGTTAACTTCTCGTTCTGCTTTTTCAACCAGCCCCGGTGGCAGTTTGGCTTTGGCTATCTTTAAAGATAACTCTTCTAAATCCTCTTGAAAAGAGTCTGCTTTCTTACTGGGCTGTTTTTTTTGTTCTGCCATTTTGTTCATTCTAACGATTTCCCTCAGTGGTTGCAAATTCAAAAGCTGCAAGGCATTAGAGCATTAAAGTCCTCAGGAAGTTTCTTGGTTATCAAATCTTGGTTCAACTAAACTAAGATTATATCTTCCCCGATCATCAATTTCTTCTAATTTAACTTTAACTTTTTGGCCAACATCTAATACATTCTGTGCGTCTTTAATATATCTTTTCCCCATTTTGGACACATGAACTAAACCCTTGCGTCCAGGTAAAAACTCAACAAAGGCCCCAAATGGTTCAACCCGGGTGACTTCACCAGTAAACACTTCCCCAGGCTGGACCTCTCTGGTAATCGCGTCAACTTTATTTACTGCCTGTTTAACTGCCTGGCGGTCGGTGCCAACAATAGTCACTGTCCCATCGTCATCAACATCTACCGTACAACCAGTTTCTTCAGATATTTTTCTAATCGTTTTCCCCCCTGGACCAATTAAATCGCCAATCTTCTTAATTGGGATCTGCTTAATCACAATCTTTGGGGCATATTCAGAAACTTTACCTCTCGGTTCCTCAATCACCGCTTGCATTTTGTCTAAAATTACCTCTCTTGCTTCTTTAGCTCGCTGCAAAGCTTGTTGAACAATTTCCAGAGACAAACCAGTCCGTTTAATATCTACCTGAGCCGCAGTTATTCCCTGCTTTGTCCCCGCTACCTTAAAATCCATATCTCCATTAAAGTCTTCTGCTCCCTGAATGTCAGTTAAAAGAACATAGTCGTCCTTTTTCTCTTGAACTAAACCAATTGCAATCCCCGCCACTGGCCTTTTAATCGGCACCCCAGCATCCATTAAGGCTAAACTTGACCCGCAAGCACTAGCCATTGAAGTCGACCCGTTTGAAGCCATGATTTCAGATACTAAGCGAATAGTATAAGGAAATTTTTCTTCTGAAGGAACTACTGGTCTTAACGCCCTTTCTGCCAATGCCCCGTGTCCAATTTCTCTTCTTCCAGGATAACCGAACCGACCGGTTTCCCCGACTGAATACGGTGGGAAAAAGTAATGATGAATGTATCTCTTTGTTTCTTCACCACCCGGTGTTTCCATCCATTGCTTTAAAGATAATCCTCCCAAAGTGGCAACTGTCAAAGCTTGGGTCTTACCGCGCTCAAAGACAGCTGAACCATGGGTTCGAGCCAAAACATTAACATCAATATCAACTTCTCTGACTTCATCCGGCTTGCGGTTATCTAATCTTTTTCCTTGCAGCATTCGCTTCCTAAACTCTTTTTTAAACAGGTCAGAAACAATGTCCTCAACTTTATTCCCAGATATCCCCTCAAAATCATTAGCCAACTGCTCAGCATATTCTGAGATTATTTCTCTTACCCCTTCACCTTGTTCATAAAGCTGGTCAACAAGTTGCTTAACTTTCTGGCTTGCTTGTTTTTTAATTTTCTCCTCAATTTCTTGCTTTTCTTTTTTAAGACTAATTTTTTCTTTGCCTGCTTTTTTTCTAAATCTTTCAATTGCTTCTAAAACTTCTTTGCCTTTTTGTTGACCAAACTTAACTGCACCGTAAAAATCTTCTTCTGACAACTCTTCTGCGCCCGCCTCAAGCATAACCACCCCGTCCTTAGCCGTGCTGACAATTAAATCCAAATCTGATGTATCTCGCTCAGAAGTGGTCGGGTTGATAAAATAATTACCTTCTCTAAAACCAACTCGAACAATGCCTAATGGACCTTGCCACGGATGCTCGGAGAGGTGCAAAGCTGCCGAAGCACCAATTGCAGAGAGAATATCAGGAACATTTTCATGGTCAACGGAAAGAACAGTTAATACAATTTGTGTTTCTTTGTCAAAATCGTCCGGAAATAAAGGACGAACTGAGCGGTCAATCAAGCGAGCATTTAAAATTGCCTCCTCTGACGGTTTCCCTTCCCTTTTTACCCACCGGCTACCTTTGATTATTCCTCCAGCGTAAAGTCTTTCCACATATTCAATATAAAGAGGAAAATAATCAATTCCTTCTCGGGGTTCGGAAGCAACCACTGTTGCCAAAACCGCAGTTCCCCCGCATTCAACCATAACAGCAGCATCGGCTTCCTGGGCTAAACGCCCGGTCGTCAAAATAATTTCTTTGCCGCCTAAATCAAACTTTTCAACTATTTCTTCTTGTCTCATTTCTTTAATCCAATTTTATCAATCAAATCCTCATACCGATCTTGGTTACGGGAAGCTAGATAACGTAATAACCTTCGTCTTTTAGCAACTAGAGAGAGCAGGGCTAGCTTTGCTGGCGCATCATGGCCATGTTCCTCTAAATGCTCTTGCAGATTTTCAATCCGTTTAGATAATAGTGCCACTTGAACCTCAGGAGAGCCAGTATCTCCTTTGTTGCGCTTAAATTCGTCTATGATTTTTTCCTTCTCATCTGTCGTTAAAGGCATAAAAAAATCCCTCCGATTTTCATCTAATAAATGATAACAAAAAACAAAGCAA
>CAZHXO010000062.1:0-3383 GCA_964536585.1 uncultured Gammaproteobacteria bacterium | reverse complement strand
GCCTGTAGCTCAGTTGGTTAGAGCGCATCGTTCACATCGATGAGGTCGTGGGTTCGACTCCTACCAGGCTCACCACATTTAATTTACTTTTATCGATATAAACTTATCTTTATTCTGTCTTTTGTTTTAGTAAGTTTTGCTTTGTCAAATTTTTGTTTAAAGACTTTTTGGAGTGCCTTTTTAACTTTTTGTGCTTGCTCTTTTTGTTTTTCTAGTAATTTTTCTCGTTTATCTCTAACCATTTGTTCGGTTTCTCGAACTGAAGCATGATTTTTTAAAACTTCTTTATATACTTCAACACAATCACGCTGGTCATTCAGTGAAGCTAGTGCTCTTGCGTGGCCTTCAGTAATCAATTTGCCCAGCAAACCGTCTTTAATAGCAATAGGAAGATTTAATAAACGAACAGAGTTAGCAACATAAGAAGGGCTTTTATTTATTTCTTCAGCAATTTCCTTGTAACTCAATTTTTTCTCTTCTTTGACTTGTTTGAAAAGCTTTCCTCTTGCTAAAGGATCAAGCTCTAAATACCCTTTTAAATTTGCCATCAGCTTAATTAACAGAGATTACCTTTTTACCTTGTTTATCAATAAACTTTACAATTCCTCTTCGAGTAGCATAAATAGTGAAATCCCTGCCTAATTTAGTTCCTTTGCCGGGGTGAAATTTAGTTCCCACTTGGCGGACAATAATGTTTCCGGGTTTAGCTTCTTGGCCCCCGAAAATCTTTACTCCGCGGCGTTTACCCCTGCGTTTGCGTTGACTTTTTTGTGATACTTTCCCTTTTGCTTTAGTTTTTGCCATTGGTTATTTTTTCTATTTTTAATTTAGTTAATAGTGGCCGGAAGCCTTTTTTTCTCCTATATCTTTTTTTACGCTTAAATTTAATAACATTAATTTTATCGCCCTTAAAATGGGTTAGAACTTTAGCTTTGACTTTTATATTTTCCAATTTTGGCGTTCCAATCATTACTTCTTTGTTTTTTGCCAGCAATACATTACCTAGATTTATTTTACTTCCTTCTTTTTTGTCCAAGCGGTCAATAATTAACTCGTCGCCTTCTTTAATTAAATACTGGTGGCCTTTAAGGGCAATAATAGCGTAATCCATAACGATTCACATTATATCAAAAGATAGCTAGAGATAAAAGAGTAGAAAGTAAAGATGAACCCCCATAAGATAGAAAGGGAAGGGGCAAACCGACAATGGGGAACAGTTGTAGGTTCATAGCAATATTAATAATTGTTTGGCTAAATAATTGCATAAAAATTCCCAGCCTCAGTAAGTATTTTTGTTGGTTGGAAGTTTGTTTTATTTGTTTTAATAAAAGCCAGAAAAGCCAGAAATAAAAACCTAATGTGAAAATTATTCCTATAAAGCCAAGTTCCTCGGCTACTGCTGCAAAAATGAAATCAGTATGTTTTTCAGGCAGAAAAGCTAACTGGGTTTGTTTTCCTTGTCCAAATCCTCGACCTAAAAACCCTCCTGAACCAATAGCTAATTTTGCCTGAATTGAATTATACGCTCTTCCCAAAGGATCACTTGCTGGGTCAAAAAAACTGCTTACTCTCTCTCGTTGGTAATCTCGGAGTAAAAAAGTTCCCCCTAGGGTAAGACTCAAACCACCAAGAATAAATATTGGAATCCACCACTTCCAATGGGGAAACTTTAACCAAACCATAAAGAGTAGGCTAAACAAGATAATTGCCGCACTGCCCAAATCTGGTTGTAATAAAATTAAACCTACTGGCAAAATTACTAAAATTAGGCTGATGATAAATTGCTTCGCTGTTTTAAGTTGATAACTGTCTAGGTGTTGGGCAAAGAAAAGTATTAGAAACGGTTTGGCGAATTCTGAAGGTTGAAGGGTTAAGCCCCCTATTTGTAACCAGCGGGCAGAACCACGGATAATTTGGCCAAGAAAAAAGGGGAGGAATAAGAGGAGCAGACTAAAAATATAAACGAGATTTTTTCTCCTAATAATTTCTGATAGGTTGGCTTTTTTAGCTAAATAAAAAATAAATAGGCCTAATGCCCAAAAAATCAATTGGCGCCAAAAAAAGGTTTTGTCCAGGCCCCAGAGCATTAATAAATTTAAAATAGCCAAAGCGAAGACAGGATACATATTAGTTTTTCTTTCTTAAAAAAGATGGGATATCAAATTCATTTTCTATTTCTATTCCTTCAGGCAAATCCTCTTTAGAAAAAGGCAGATCTTCGTCTTCTTTTTCAGTTTTTCCCGGCTTAGTTTCTTTATCCTTTGTTTCTTTTTTAGGTTTTACCTTTTCTGTTTTCCTTGGTTTCATCAGCTCAGAGAGCGCCTTTCTGGTTTCATCAAAACCAGTAGCGATAACAGTGATTTTTACCCCTTGCATGTTTTCGTCAATTGTTGCCCCGAAGATGATGTTTGCATCGCCACCGACTTGCTGACTAATTGTTTGGGCGGCTTGATCAACTTCTCCCATGGTTAAATCTCTACCTCCGGTAACGTTGAACAGTATCCCTCTTGCTCCTTCAATAGTTACGTCTAGCAATTTTGAAGAGACAGCTTCTCTGACTGCCTGTTCCGCTCTTTTTTCACCGCTTGCCCGACCAATACCGAGTAAAGCACTACCGGCGTCTTTCATAATTGATTGGATATCAGCAAAATCCAAGTTAATTAGTCCAGGAGTAGTAATAAGTTCTGAGATTCCTTTTACTCCCTCACCCAAAACAGAATCCGCTAATTCAAATGCTTCTAATAAAGTTTTCTTATTATCAGCTAGGCCGAGTAGTTTTTCGTTGGGGACAACAATGACTGTATCTAGTTTTTGTTTTAATTTTTCAATTGCTTCTTCTGCAATAACCATTCGTCTAGTTCCTTCAAACATAAACGGTTTAGTTACTACCCCGATAGTTAAGATATCAAGTTCGTCTTTAGCAATTTCACCAATCACTGGGGCAGCTCCGCTAGCAGTACCGCCGCCCATTCCACCGGCAACGAAGATCATGTCTGCTCCTTTGAGCAAGTCTTTTATCTTTTCCCTGCTCTCCTCTGCTGCTTTCTGGCCAATAGTTGGATCGCCGCCGGCTCCTAATCCTCGAGTTAGCTTTTCTCCCAGTTGGATTTTAGTTTCAGTAGGCGATGTTAATAATGCTTGAGCATCTGTATTGGCGACAATAAATTCAACTCCGGCAATATTGTCATTTTCAATCATGTGACTAACTGCGTTGCCACCGCCACCGCCAATGCCAATGACTTTAATTTTGGCAATTTCACTGGTTGATCTTGGTTTAACTAATGCCATCTACGGTAAAAGCGGTTTAATAATGGTTTTTAACCTCTCCACCGCTCCCTTAATTGGTAATTTATCAGTTAATTTTGATAAGTCAAACATGCGGT
>CAZHXO010000061.1:0-3413 GCA_964536585.1 uncultured Gammaproteobacteria bacterium | reverse complement strand
GTTTGTCATCTCGACCGCAGTGGAGAGATCCCTCTTTATCTCTAAAAAGGGATTCCTCGGCTGATGCTCGGAATGACCGAGAAATCGGGCTGGTTACCGGCCATCCTGTTCCAAGAAACGAAAAAAGTGAACTTTTTGGCTTTTGGTCGCATTTTTTGACTTTTGTTGCTGATTATCACCGTAAGAAAAGACAAGAAAAAAGGGAATATTTTGACGCCAGCGGTTATTTACTGGCAGTTAAGAAAAACTTGGTGGAGCTAATGCCTAAAAATATTTTAGTCGATGATGCTTATTTGTCGCATTTGGTTTGGAGGAAAGAAAAAAAGATTGTTTATGCAGCTAAGGCAAAAGTTAAGGTAAAGTTTCCAACTAATTTTTCCGATTGGGCAAAACAAAAAAAAAGAACTTTATCGGGTTATCTTCAGCTTGCTCAGAGGGGAATGGTTAAGCCCAAAAACAGAACTCGTTCTTTTTGGCAAGAGTTGAAAGGGTTGAAATTTATTTTTTCTTATCCTCAAAATTTAAGAGAGTTCTGGTGGCTGATACTATTATTATTAGCTCGGTTATATGTCTGGCTCTTTGTTTTTATTGATAGAAAGCTTTTAAAAAAAGAATATTTTGGCAATTGGGAGCGGATAGAGAGTACAAAGTAATTTACTGATTATCTGGGTCTATGCCTAAAAAGCGGAGGACAACCTCCCGGCGATATCTTCGGTCACCGCGTTCGTTTATTCTAATTGCTGGCAATTTGCCCTTTTTGCCCCAGCGTTTAAGGGTAATTACTGACACCCGCAGTAATTGTGCTACTTCTTTTGGCGTTAATAAAGCAGGCAAATTATCTAAATCTAGCTTTTTGTTCTTCTTTTTCTTCATTTTCTACTTAATACTATAGCAAAGTTCATCAAAGAAAGCAATTTATGTTCTCGATCGTTCGTTTAACAATGCGCTCAATTGCCTCCTTGCTGTTGAAAGCATTATGAGGCGTGATCAGCACGTTTGGTTTTTCTCGCAGCATGTGAGCAACAACAAGCTCCTTTAATCCTTCTTCGGAAGCATAAGGATCAAATAATTTTCTGGTATTATCAATATGTTCTTCCTCTTCAAGGACGTCAAGGCCAGCCCCGGCGAGAATTTTTTCTTCAATCGCCCAAAGAATAGCTTCACTTTCCACTACTGGACCGCGTGAAGTATTAATTAAATAAGACCCTTTTTTCATTTTTCTAATGTTAGATTTATCAATCATATGAAATGTAGATTTAGTCAGTGGAACATGTAGGGTGACGATGTCTGATTTCTCAAGACATTGTTCTAGTGGTAAATATTCAAAATTGAGCTTTTTAGCCAGCTGGTCATCGGGTGTTCGGGCAACTCCAAAAACCTTCATTCCGAAGCCATTGGCGATTTTAACTACATATTTGCCAATACTGCCAACTCCAACTACTCCGATTCTTTTACCTTTTAGGTCAAAACCGGTTAAACCAGCCGGGCTGAACCCTCCTTGTCGCACTCGATCAACACTGGGGACAATTTTTCTTGATAAAGCTAGAATTAAGGCAAAAGTGTGTTCGGCGACAGTGTTTTCGCCGTAATGGGGAACATTTTCTACTTGAATTTCATTTTCTTTGCAGTAATCAAGATCAATATGGTCCATTCCGGTCGAGCGGGTAGCAATCATTTTGAGATTCGGCAATTTTTTTAAAATCTCTTTTGATAAATCCGAGTAGATAAAAGTAGAGAGTACTTCATATTTTTTAGCCTTATCAATTGCATGTTCAACTTCTTGCTCGTAGATATCAGCATCAAGTTTTGGGGCGTATTTTTTAACTGCCCTTTTTTCCCACGGGTTGACTTCAAAAAAAGCAATTTTGGTCATTAGTTAAACTCTAGTTATTTTTGATCACTTTGTCAATGGTGTCTTTAATTTCCTATTTATAGGAGATTAATCATTCTAAGCTTGGTAGAGCTGGTTTTGTGAAGATGGTAGTACAACTTGTTATCAAGAAATACTTAATTAATAACTAATAATTCATAATTTAAAATTGTTATGTTATTCTAATATTAGGATGCCTAGTGGTAAAGTCTGCCTTAAAGATAAAAAATACCCTGCTCGTTTAAAGCAAATAAAAAATCCCCCAGAAACTTTATATTTTCAGGGTGATTGGGACCAAACAATATTTAAGAAATGTTTGGCTGTTGTTGGCACCCGGCAAATGACTGATTATGGTCGGCGAGCAATAGAAAAGATTGTCAAGCCAATTGCCCAAGCGGGAGTAACAATTGTGTCTGGGTTTATGTACGGCTGTGATGCGGCTGCCCATCGGGCTTGTTTAGAAGTTGGGGGAAGGACAATTGCTGTTTTAGGAGCGGGAATAGATTTGGTTACTCCTGCCAGGCATAAAAAATTAAAACAAGAAGTTCTTAATAAAAAAGGGTTACTTTTATCAGAGCTTCCGGGGAATCATTCCCCGTTTAAATGGACTTTTGTTCAACGAAATCGAATTATTTCTGGTTTATCCCAGGCAGTTTTAGTTGTTCAGGCGCCGCAAGGAAGCGGAGCCTTGATTACAGCAGAGTATGCCCAAGAGCAAAAACGTAAACTTCTCGCTGTCCCCGGCCAAATAACTTCCTCGGTTTCCTGGGGAGCGAATAAATTAATTAAGCAAGGGGCAATTGCAGTTAGCAGACCCGAAGAGGCTTTGACAACGCTTAACATTTCTCCAGATGAGTTAGAGAAATTTAAAAATGTCAAAAAAATAAATTTGACTGGTGAGGAAAAGGAATTAGTTAATATTTTAGCAGTTCAAAAATTGTCCATTGACAAATTAGCTAGAGAGCTGGGTTGGCCGATCGGCCAGATTAGCCAGGTTTTAACTAAATTGTCTTTAAAAAAGGTAGTTCACCAGGATCAAGGAGGTAATTACTATGTTGACTGAGATACAATCGGTGGCTAATTTGGGATTGGAGACTGTTGGGGTAAAGGTGGAAGTAAATGTGAATACTCGGAGTTTCCCGGCTTTTAGCATTGTTGGTTTGCCTGATAAAGCAGTCAAGGAGGCTCGAGAGCGGGTAAAAACTGCTTTAGTTAATTCCAACATTGAATTTCCTCAAAAGCGGATAACTGTTAATTTAGCCCCAGCTGATATTCCCAAAGAGGGCTCTTGTTATGATTTGCCAATGGCTGTTGGACTGATGCACTTAATTACTGGTTGTGGTTTGCCCGAAAAAAGTTTATTCTACGGAGAATTATCATTAAACGGAGGTTTACGTCATACCAAGGGAACGTTTCTTGCTGCTTTATGGGCAAAAAATAATGGTTTCAAGAGAATATATGTTCCCTTTAGTGCTGCTAAGGAAGCAGCGGTGATTGAGAAGATTGATGTTTATCCAGTTGAGAATTTAGCTCAATTGTCAGC
>CAZHXO010000060.1:0-3500 GCA_964536585.1 uncultured Gammaproteobacteria bacterium | reverse complement strand
CCCCAATATTTAGGGCTAAAAAATTGCTTCACACTATTATTATAATAAAATTTAAAACAAAACACAGTTTTGTCATGTTACAATATTTTAATGCGATTTTTGCTAATCAAAGTCCCCAAAGGAAACGAGCATAGTATTGAGCAAACTTATGCTTTGCTGGCTAATTTGGTTGAAGAAAAAGGTTTTAGTCTACCTTTCTTTGCTTCTCCCGGGCCGATTTATTCCTTGGAAATTATCGGCATGGACCAGAAAATCTATTTTGTCGTCGGTGTTCCAGAAGATAAGTCTGACTTTTTTGAAGCCCAACTCCTGGCCCAATTTAAAGAAGCAGTTATTGCTAAATTTAAGCAAGCTGAAAAATTAAGTCAAAAAGACAATTTTTTTGCTACTCAACTAACCCTTTCTTCACCAGATTACCTACCCCTTAAAACCAGTAAAGACTTTGAACAAACTGACCCTTTATCTTCAATACTTGCATCCATGGCAAAATCAAAAAACCCGGATGATATTTATCTTTACCAACTGCTACTTGCTCCCGCCTCTAAAAATTGGCAGTATAAATTTAATAAAACTGCTGAAACCGGCGGCGGCAAAGACGAACAAGGTAATTACCAGCCTCATCCCCAAAAACATTTAATTGAAGGTAAAACCAATCATCCTGGCTTCAAAACCTATATCCGCCTGCTTTCCAACCAGCAAAACTTGCTCAAAGCTTTAAGTGGATCATTTGGTGTTTACACCAATCCTTCGGGCAACTCACTAAATACTAGCGGAGCCGGGCTGTTCGGCAAAAATAGATTGCTGGATGCTGTGCTAAAACGCAAAACCTGGGGTAACAGCCAAATTCTTAATGTCTCAGAACTGGCTTCTTTATGGCATCTACCTAGCCAGATGATTACTTTACCTAATATTGCCTGGGGGCGGGAAAAAAGAACTGAACCTCCGGACAACTTGCCGGCAGCGACCGGGAATTTAACCGAAGAGCAAAAAAAAGATATTACTTTTATCGGTCGAACTAATTTTAAAAACGAAATAACTACTTTTGGGATTAAACGCAATGACCGGCCAAGACACGTTTATTCTATTGGTAAAACCGGCACTGGTAAATCTACTCTAATTGCCAATATGGCAATTGAAGACATACGCAAGGGTAAGGGAGCAGCAGTTATTGACCCGCACGGAGATTTAATTGACATTCTACTGGATTACATCCCCAGTCATCGCATAAATGAAACTTGCTACTTTAACCCAGCTGATCGGAAATATTCTTATCCCCTCAACCCCTTGGAAGTTAGAAACAAAGCCCAGCAAGAATTAGTTGCCTCTGGAATTGTGTCTATTTTCCATAAACTATACGGCCATTCCTGGGGACCAAGACTAGAGCATATTTTAAGAAACGCCCTGCTTACTTTAACCGCCGTACCGAATACCACTCTGGAAGACGTAGTCAGAATCTTAACTGAAAAAAAATTCCGAGATAAAATTGTTAACCAAATTCAGGATAAAACCCTTAAACGCTTTTGGACTAAAGAATTTGCTTCCATGGGCAAAGATTTTCAATCCCGGGCGGTCAGTCCAATACTTAACAAAGTCGGTCAGTTTGTTACTTCACCATTGATCAGAGAGACTGTTAACAAACCAAAATCGAAAATAAACATCCAGAAATTTATGGATGAAGGCAAAATTTTGCTTTGCGACCTATCGCAAGGGAAAATTGGCGAAGATAACTCTTCCTTACTCGGAGCAATGATTATTACTCAAATCCAACTGGCAGCAATGAACCGCGTCTATCAAAAAGAGTCTGAACGTAATCCTTTTTATCTTTTTGTTGACGAATTCCAAAACTTTGCCACTAAATCCTTTATTAAAATTCTTTCTGAAGCGAGAAAATATAAATTAAACCTGACCTTAGCCAACCAATATATGGCCCAGCTGGACCGGGATATCTCTGATGCTATTTTAGGCAACGTCGGAACTCTGATTTCCTTTACTGTTGGAGCTCAAGACGCCCATATTCTTACTCATGAGTTCGGTAGTGAGTTTGACGAAGACGACCTCGTTTCCCTGGGTAGATATGAAGTCCTAATTAAACTCTGTATTGACAGTGAAACCTCCAACCCTTTCTATGCCACTACTCTGCCCCTACCTGACTGTGACAACCAAAACAGAGATAAAATCATCCGTGTTTCACGGGAAAGATTCGGAAGTAAGACTTCCTAAAGCGTCGAGTCAATAGACGATAGTCGGTAGTCAATAGTCGAATATAAAAATATGGAGAAAGCTAATTTTGAAAAGTTAAGAATTTATAAACAATCTCTTAAGTTAGTCAACCTAATCTACAAAGTCACAAAGAAATTCCCCAAGAGTGAATACTATGCGTTAACTGACCAACTTAAAAGAGCAGTTATTTCAATCCCTTTGAATATTGCTGAAGGGCAAGGCAGAAAATCGGACAAAGAAAGAAGGCAATTTTTAACAATTTCTCGTGGGTCTTTATATGAAACATTAGCAATTATTGATATCGCCGATCAACAAGAGTATATTTCGTCTAAAACAAGAGAAAATATTAGGGAAAAAATCTTTAATCTACTTAGGCAATTGAATAGTTTAATAAATTATCTCTCTAAATAAGTAACCTATCGTCCATCGTCTATCGCCTATTGACCTTTCTGCAAAGCAGAAACTAAACCCCTTGACAATCCTATAACACTAGAATATAATTCTTATATGAATAAAACCGTAGTTCCGGGCAAGTTCAAAGGAATGCGAATACTCTGCCAGGTTATTCTAGTTGTTATAGGCCTAGTAATATCTTTCTCTGCCCCTCTGCAGGCATCCTATATCTATGACCAGGAAGAAATTACCAGCCAAATAATTGTTGATAAGCAACTTAAAGCTGTTGATTTAGATAATTGGCAGGATAATATCCCTGCTTCACAACTAGTTTTTGAAGAGGGCGACATGCTTGAATTTAGAATTAAAATCAAAAACTCTGGTGACAAAGAGCTTAAAAACATTGACGCTCATGATTTTCTACCTACTCACCTCGAGTTAGTCTTCCACCCGGGAAGCTATGACCAAGACAACAGGCAGGTCAATTGGAAGATTGAAAAACTGGAACCGGGTGAAGAAAGAGAGTTCAAATTTAGAACTCACGTTAAAAAAAGCAACCAAGAAGTAGTTGACGGAACTTTATGTTTAATTAATAAAACAGATGCAAAAGCAGAATCTGGAGAGTACGACCAAGATACTGCTTCCTTCTGCATTGTTGCTCCTAAAAGGCTCCCCAAAGCAGGCAGTGGTACCAACAACCTAGCAATGGGTACAGGCATTGCCGGCATGTTTGCACTAGCCGGTATTATCCTCCGCTTATTCGGCCGAGGTAAATTACTAGCTTAAAAGCTAGCGGTTGGAGTCATTAATCATTAAATATTAAAAACGAAAGGAAAAAATATGTCTAAAGAAAGAATTTCACCAATTGAAGCGTTTTTAGCAGGAAC
>CAZHXO010000059.1:0-3541 GCA_964536585.1 uncultured Gammaproteobacteria bacterium | reverse complement strand
TCTTTTTTCATTATTTTATCGAGAAAATCCTGATTAGAATCTGTTTGCTTTAATTGTTCTATAAAAGCTTCTGTCCTCTCTTCCTCGCCTAAAAGATCAACCATCCGACGCATCCGGGCAATTGCTTCCATTTTCTCTTGGCCAAAAAGAAGTTCTTCTTTTCTTGTTCCCGACATCTGAATATCAATTGCTGGGAATATTCTTCTTTCTGCTAAACCCCGGTCTAAATGCAATTCCATATTTCCGGTGCCTTTAAATTCTTCATAAATTAGATCATCCATCCGGCTATCAGTTTGAACCAAGGCAGTGCCAATAATTGTTAGTGACCCTCCGTCTTCAATATTTCTTGCTGCACCTAAAAACTGTTTAGCCGGAGCTAAAGCAGCCGGGTCAAATCCACCAGATAAAGTCCTTCCCGATGTTGGTGTAGAAAGATTATAAGCTCTAGCTAAACGAGTAATTGAATCTAAAATAACAAAAACATCTTTCCCCAATTCCACCAACCTCTTTGCTCTTTCTAAGGCAATTTCAGCTGTCCTAGTCTGGTCTTGAGGTGATTCATCAAAATTAGAAGCAACTACTTCGCCCTTAACCGACCGACGAATATCAGTTACCTCCTCGGGTCTTTCTCCAATTAAAATAGCCATCAAATGCATGTCGGGATGGTTTTCGGCCACACCATGAGCCACATCCTTTAACAACCAAGTTTTCCCTGCTTTTGGCGGGGAAACAATCATCCCTCTCTGACCAAAACCAATCGGTGAAATCAAGTCTATCATTCGGGTTGTTAAGACATCCGATTTAGTTTCTAGTTTAATTCGCGGCTCTGGGTATATTGGAGTCAACTGGTCAAACAACTCCCTTTCTTTCAACTCATCCAGTGACTGCTGATTAACCTTTTCCACTTTTAATAATCCACGATAACGTTCATTTTCTTTAGGTTGTCTTACCTGGCCACCAACTAAATCTCCCTCTCTTAACCTAAACCTTCGAATTTGGGAATTGGAAATATAAATATCTTCTGGGGAAGGAGTAAAGTTAGGCCTTAAGAATCCGTGTCCTCGGGGCTTGGTATCCAAAACCCCCTCACCATATTCTGTTGGAACATCGGCATCGGGAATCTCTTTACCATCTATTTTCAAAGGTTCAGATTCTTGTTTTTTTTCCTCACCAGAACTTTCTTGTTGATTAGACTTACTATCTACCTTTCCTTCTGCTGACAAGTCATCAGCAGTGATTATTTTTGCCTCAGAATCTTCCTGAGCAGTGGTTGATTCATCTTTCGGGGACATAAGATACCTCCTTATAACTATTTATTATTAACATTTATTCGGCATTTGAAAATTAAAGATTCAAGTGACTAGCTTCCTAACTTCCAGCGAGGCTGGCTTGTTTATATCAAACTAACTTTCTAAAGTCAAGAAAAACCCTAAACTTACTCCGAAACTGTCGGCGTCGGAGTTGATTTGGGTGTAACTGTAGGTGCAATCTCTTCCTCTGTTTCTATTTCTTCTTCAATTGGAGGAGCTGCTTCCTCTGACAATTCAATTGGCTCTTCAAGTTGTTTAGTTGGTAATGGCTCAGGCCTGGTTAATTCTTCCTCTTCGCGCTCAGAAACAGGCTCTTCTACCTCTCGGCCCAATTCCTCTTTCCACTGGGCTAATTCTTCTCTAACCTCTTCATAATTTCGCGAGTCTCTATCAACTAAACTAACTGCCTGTTGTAAGCGGGCGACAGCTTGCTCCAATTTATCTTGCTCTTTTGTGGCATGGGCCCAATTATACCAAGCATTTGCATAATCCGGTTTTAAATTAACTGCAATTTCAAACTGTCTTGCCGCCTCTTCATACTGACCTAAACCATACAAAAACCCGCCGTAAGAAATTCGTAAACGGGGATTCAAACTATCCAATGAAACTGCTTGTTGGAAACTCGATAAAGTCCACTGTTCTGCCCCTTGAGCCAAATTGACCAACTGACGATAAACTTGGGCTAAATTTTCCCAATTATAAGCTCTACGCGGTTCTAAAGCAACTGCTGCTTTGGCCTCATTTACTGCTTGATTAATTAACTGACTGACCTGCTGACGCTGTTCTTCAGTCAACTCTTGCCCCTCTTGCCGTACTTGCTGAATTATATTATTAGCAATGGCCAAATTTGTTTGAGCAAAGGAAAGACGATAACTAGAAATAAAGCGATTAGTTTGTATTGCCTGCGATTGAAGTTGATAGCTTTCCCCACCGCGGTTTTGTGACGCGGCTTCAACTGCTTTATAGAAAAGATAATCCGCTTTAACAGCTTTAAAAAAGAAAAACCCGCTAGCAACCATTAAAGCTAGCAGTAATACACTGACTAACATTGGAGCAATATTTTGGTCCTTCTCGCCAACAGATAATGAAAAATCATCTTCTTTAACTCTGTTCCTGACTAAGGCCAGGGTCAAGAAGAGCAGAAAAAGCAAAAGCAAATTACCAGGTAAAAAGGCAAGCATTAACCAAATCGCTGACAACAACCAGACTAAACGTTTATCATTCCCTCTTTGGGCAGCTTTTATACTAAAATAGACTAATAAACCAATTACCACCAACCCCAGCAAACCTAACTCTGTCCATACTTGCAAAATCCAGCTGTGAGCAGAACCAAAACGGACTGACCAAAAATCAGTTTGATTAAATTCTCGAGGCCGATAGAGATTAAAAGCCACTATATAATTTCCCGGCCCAATCCCTCTTAAAGGCCGTCGTTTGAATGTTTCTACTGCAGTTGCCCAAGAAGAAAACCAATCCAAAAAGCGCGGCTGATCTTGGAATAATTGGTAAGAATTAACGCCTAGCCCAACCAGAACAAAAACCGCTACTACTCCTAACCACCAACGGGTTAAAGTTTCATTTTCTTTTAATTCTTTAACTATCTCGCTGACCACCAACACCCCAACCAATAAAAGGAGTTCAAATCTTAATAAAGCATTTGCTAAACCTAAGCGTCGCAGATTAACTACTATTGTATTATTTCCCATTGAATCAGGCAAAACAAAAAGGGCAACCGAAGCAAGGCTAATTATTAAAGCCGATAAAAACAGCGCTTGAAAAATCTTATTTTTATTTTCTTTTACCTTTGATTGGCCCCAAGCTAGATACCACAAAACCAAAACTAGAACAGTCCCTATTCCCAAAGGTTGAATTAAAGAACTGACCCTTGTCCCTGGTGGCAAAGAAAACCAAGAAATAATATTAACAATCAAAAACAAAATTGGCCAAATATCAAGAAAGGAGGTCTTATATTCTAATTTATTCTTAGTCAACAAACGAAGGGCAGTGATAAGAAATAAAACTAATAAGGCCAAAATAAGAAAAAATTGTTTCGCTCCAAAGACAGAACTCGGGAGCCAAGGGAAGAAAAATAATGGTAGAGCAAAGACTACACTTAATAAGTAAACTAACATAATTTCATTATAAGAATTTTTAATTAAAATGCAAGGAGATAAAGCTCAGTTTATCCCTTCTTTTAAATCAGCCAGAAATTGAGCGATTTTAGCCGGAAC
>CAZHXO010000058.1:0-3575 GCA_964536585.1 uncultured Gammaproteobacteria bacterium | reverse complement strand
ATGGCTTTATTCTTTGGTGGCGCTGGCGTAACCGAGAGGAAAAAGCTTTAAATTATGCCCTTTTAAAAGTTTCTGTCCCTCAAGAAAACGAAACCAAAATCGATGCCATGGAGCAAATTTTTGCTTCTCTTTATTCCATGAAAAAAGGAGGAAAATTCCAATTTTTCAAGAGCCAGCCTCATATCTCATTAGAAATAGTCAGCAGTGGAGGAAAAATAAAGTTTTATGTTAGCTGCCCACAAGATTTAAAAGAACTAGTTGAACGCCAAATCCATGGTGGCTATCCCAACGCTGAAATTAAAGAAACAGAAGAGTACAATATTTTCTCTAAAGATGGCAAAGTCGCTTACAAATGGTTAACACTTAAAAAAGAGCCCTTCTATCCTTTAAAAACTTACAAAGAGCTGCCAACCGACCCTTTATCGGCAATTACTTCAGCGATGGCAAAGCTAGAAAAGGCAGAAGGAGCAGCAGTGCAAATTTTAATCTCCCCAACTGATAACAGCTGGCAGAAAGCGGGCAAGGGGTTTGTCAGTGAAACTAAAAAACAAGAAGCCGACCCAGAAGAAGCAAAATTTAAAGTAGACGCTAAAACATTAGAAGCAATTGACTCCAAATGTTCAAAACCCGGTTTTGAAACTTCAATCCGACTAGTAGTCTGCGCACCGAGTAAAGAATTGGCCGAAGCCAGACTGAGCAATATCCAGTCGGCTTTTGCTCAGTTTAATTCAGAATGGAACCAACTAAGCAGCAAAAATATTCGTTTTGAGCGTTCTTTTATGATTGACTTTATTTACCGCTACCAGCCGATTTATTGGCTCTATGGTAAAACCATTCTTAATAGTGAAGAGCTGGCATCTTTGTTTCACTTCCCAAACCAATCAATTGAAACGCCAAACATTGACTGGTTAAAGGCTAAACCTGCTCCTCCACCTCCCAACCTACCAGAGTCCGGACTTTATTTAGGCCGCAGCTATTACCGCGGAGTAGAAAAACCAGTATATATAAAGGAGGACGACCGGCGACGCCACATTTACATTGTTGGCAAAACCGGCGTTGGCAAAACCGAGCTCATGAAAGAAATGATTATTCAAGATATTAATGACGGGAAAGGTGTTTGTTTACTCGACCCCCACGACCTCGCCGAACAAATTTTAGAATATATTCCTCCCGAAAGAGCTGATGACGTAATTTATTTTGACCCTTCTGAAACCAAATATCCAATGGGCCTTAATCTTTTGGAAGCAAAAACCGATGAACAAAAATACTTTGTTGCCACCGCAGTAATCAATTTAATGTACAAACTTTATGACCCCTACAAAACCGGAATTGTTGGACCGCGGTTTGAGCACGCGGTTAGAAACGCAATGTTAACGGCAATGAGCGTCCCAGGAGCAACTTTTATGGAAGTAGTTAAAATTCTTCAAAACCCGGGCGGGCCGTATTTAAAAAAGATTTTACCTCGGGTTCAGGATCCAGTAGTTAGAGAGTACTGGACTGAACAGATTGCTCACACTTCTGACTTTCACAAGTCCGAAGTGTTGGATTATATTGTCTCTAAATTCGGCCGGTTTGTAACCAACAAAATGATTAGAAACATTATCGGCCAATCAGAATCTGCTTTTGATTTCCGCAAGGTCATGGATGAAGGTAAAATTTTAATTATTAACTTGGCTAAAGGTAAAATCGGTGAAGAAAACTCCTCCTTTTTAGGCTTAGTTTTAATCCCGCGTATTTTAATGTCTGCAATGAGCCGCCAAGATGTTCCCGAGGAAAAACGGTCAGACTTCTACTTTTATGTTGACGAGTTCCAAAATTTTGCCACTCCGGATTTTGCCCAAATACTTTCTGAAGCCAGGAAATATCACCTTAATCTAGCTGTAGCTAACCAATTTATCAGTCAAATGGAAGACGAGGTCAAAAACGCTGTTTTTGGTAACGTGGGAACAATTCTCGCTTTCCGAGTCGGTGTCTCTGACGCTAACTACCTTGCTCGAGAATTTCAACCCACGTTTAGTGAGCAAGACCTCTTAAACATTGAACGCTTTCATGCCTATGTTAAAACAATCGTTGACTCTGAACCGGTTAAGCCGTTTTCTATGGATACCACTAAAGATATAGAAAAGGATAAAGCCAGACGTAACCCCCAGCTTGCTGAAAAAATAAAACGTTTAAGTGTCTTAAAATACGGTAAGCCAGTAGAGGAAGTCAGACAAGAAATCAAAAAAAGAAGTCAAATTTAAAGCTCTTTGAGGTCAATATCCTCTTCTTCTGGTTCTTCAACTAGTTTCAGGTATCTTTCAGTAGTTGAAATCCGCTTGTGCCCAACTATTTTAGCAACCACATCTAAGGGAACACCTGCTGCTAGTTGCTCAACAATAAAAGTATTTCTTAAATCGTTTACCTTGACGTCTTCCAAACCTGCTTTTTCAAAATAACGGTTGATAATACTGCGAATGTTTCTAACTAAAAGTTGGCGTCCGGTTTTAGTTATAAATAAGAAATCTTTTTTTGTTGGGTACCTTTCTTCTAAATAAGCTTCAATTGCTTCTTTTGCCGCTCTGTTTAAAGGGATTTCCCTTTTCTCGTGACTTTCATAAGCCCGAATAGTTATTGTTTCCTCATCAATATCATTCACCCTTAAATTAGCTACTTCGCTGATTCTTAAACCGGCTTGAAGCATAAGCTCAATAATTGCCAAAGTGCGTTTATCATGCCGACAAACATCACGTAAAGCCCGATATTCCATCGGTTTGAGCACACGAGGTAAATCATTTTCTATTTTAGGATGTTTCACTGGGCGGGAATAATCTTTTGCAATTACCCCTTCTTCAACTAAAAAGCGGAAGAAACTTTTGACTGAATTTAATTTCCTAGACACTGTTTTTGCAGTATAATCCCGATTTTCTTTCAAATGTTCTTTAAATTCTTTGATATTATCTGTTTCTACTTGGTCAATCTCTGCTATTCCCTGCTCAGCTAAAAAATCAGCAAACTGAGACAGATCGCCCTTATATGCTACAATCGTATTACTTGAACGGTCCAACGATTCTAAGTGAGAAACAAACTTTTCAATTGCGTTTTGTAAGGTCAAATCACTAGCCATAATTGACTTATAATATCATAGACTCGGATGATAAACAAGAGGAAAAACATGGTAAAAAAAACACTTTTTATTATTATCCCACTGATTTTAACAATCAGCCATTTAACCAGAAAATTTCAACTCTGGCACAATAGTCAGCAAGAAATAAAAAAACTAAAGGCCCAAATTAGCCAGCTAAACCAAAAAAAACTAAATTTGGAAAAGAAAAAAGAATATTACCAGAGTGATGAGTTTATAAAAAAGGAGGCCCGAGAAAATTTGGGTTTAATCAAGCCCAATGAGAAAATTTTAGTTCTTCCTTCAATAACAGAAGCTAGAGATGTAAAAGGAGAAACTACGGATATTTCTAGTTTGCCAACTTATAAACAGTGGTATCGGTTGTTTTTTGATTAATTGGTGGCGATGAGTGGTCTTGCACCACCGACCTCCGCGTTATGAGAGCGGCGCTCTAACTCCTGAGCTACATCGC
>CAZHXO010000057.1:0-3610 GCA_964536585.1 uncultured Gammaproteobacteria bacterium | reverse complement strand
CCTTTTTTCATTGCTGGTTTTTAATACAAAAATAACTCCCATCACTTGCCCAGGAACAATTAGTATCTGTCCCTGCCCCTGCATCGGCATTACCCCCACTACCTTGTTCTAAACTAGCACAAACACAATAGCCATCAGTAGCACAATACCAGCTATAAGCATAATCATCATGGGTAGATTCTCTGCCCCGAGGGTCAGTTGGCGGCCAAGTACCTTGCCAAGTATCTCCAGCAACAGTACTACAGGTTGAGGGGTATTCATCATTTTCAACATAATACTGCTCTAAAGCATCTGACATAGCATTAATATCAGATTTCGCCCGGCTGTCCCGAGCTTTTTTTTGAGCGTTAGAATAAGCAACTGTTCCCAAAGCAAGTAAAATACCAATAATTGATATCACTACTAATAACTCAAACAGGGTAAAACCATTTCGAATTTTCAAATTTATTACCTCCTTCCTCCTGCTTTAATGCTTTACAGCTTTAAAGCATTAGTACTTTTTAATCTCCACATACATAATAGCAATTACTTAAATTGTCTTCCTCAGAATTATAACAATCAGACAAATTACAATCACCTAAAGCGTTCCAGTTACCCGCTTGGCACCGGCCCATTGACTGGGCCATCTCAGGATCAGCTTGATTTTCAAGCTCAGCCGCTAAAATAAAATTATCGCTGTCTTCACCAACACAATAATGATAGGATTTTTCTCCTCCTTGCGGGTCAGCGGGAACTTCTTGCATATAAGTAATCTCACCATCAGACCAATTTTCACCAAAGGTAAACTCATCAGGTTGAGGATAAGCTTGGTTATCGTTGTAATAAAGGCGCAAGGCATTTTTAACCTCTACTAAATCATGTTTACGACGTGAGTCTCTGGCCCTTTGTCTGGAAGAAACTAAATTTGGTAACAGCAAGCCTGCCAATATTCCGATAACAAAAATAACCACTAATAACTCAATTAAGGTAAAAGCGGACTTAGAATTTAGAATATAGAATTTAGAATTTATTAGCTTTTTCATATTAAAAAATGCATAAATAGTCAAGGCGCTGGCGTTATGAGAGCACTATTTGAACTAGTAATTCCATAGGTATAATCATCTCCACAATCAGTGCTGTAGTACTCGTAATAATCACTATCATTTTCATTTTCCAACTTTGCATATAATTTAAAATCATCGCCACCACTCGACATATAGCAATAATCCCAATCTGAATCACCTTCTGACGTCGCCCGGGGGTCACGAGGCAACACCTTCATATAAATTGCCTCACTGGTTTCAAAACCAGCACCCCAATGTAAGCTAATTGCACTTTCCCCTTCACCAATAACCATATTCCCCCCGCTATTATCCTCGGGATATTGACCATAATCATTGTAATACATTTCTAAAGCCCGAGCAACGTTGCTTAAATCAGATTTTCTTTGACCATCCCTGGCCTTCATTTGACTAGTTCGATACTGGCCAAAACCAACAGTCGCCAACATGCCCAGAATTGTTATTACCACTAACAATTCTAAAAGGGTAAAACCAAGATTAGAATTTAGAATATAGAATTTAGAATTTATTAGTTTCTTCATATTTTCACTCTCCACATCGATAACAACTATCATCAGGACAACAATAACAATTAGATAGTCCGTCTGGACAATGAATCCTTTCACACTGATCACAACCACACAGGTGACAAAGACCTTCATAGTCGCAATCTTTGGAAATAGCTTTTCCTGCACTCCCATCCAGGCAAGTATAGGAGCTGGCTGGGACTTGGCCAGCATAGACATTCGGGCTGGAGATCCCATAATGATAAACTTCTCCGTCAATTTGACACCCCTCTTGACAGCCCAATTTAACAATACTCGGATCGTCTGTGTTTTCCATCTTGCTGTAAACTTTAAACCAGGTAGGGCAAGCATCTTCTCCGTAATCATCAACAATCATTTTATAAGGCTCGCCACTAACTGGATCACAAGGAATTTTTCTTAAATAAGGACTTAGCTCAGCTGAGCGACAATCATCAACCATATCCGGAGTTGGATAACAGCCATTGTCATTATAATAATCTTCAAAAGCAACCCTCATCATCTCCAAATCATCTTTTCTTTTAGCGTCATTACCTTTGCCAATCTGTCCACGGAAAGCAAAATAAGCCCCGGCAATTAAAAGCAACAAAATCGCCATTACCAAGATAACTTCAATTAAAGAGACAGCGTAATTATTTTTGTCCATTGGAAAAATAGATTAATTAATTTAAAACCCCAAAGCCAAGAAATAAACGTTCCTAAAACCAAGAAAGGGCCAAAAGGAACTAGTTGGCCAAATTTCTTCCTGCCCATCAAAATAAGTATGACACCAATTATTGCACCTGTCAAGAAAGCTAAATAAAACCCAACTACTATCTTAGGCCAACCTAGAAAAAGTCCCATAAAAAAAGAAAATTTAACATCGCCTAATCCCATACCTTTGCCTTTGGTAATTAAATAAAGCAAACCGAGAAAAGCTGAAGCGCCGAGAGCAGAGAAGAAATTATGATTAATGATTAATGATTGATGATTAATGAAGTTAATAGCAAGAGTAAAAAAAATTAAACTAATAATCGTCCAGTCGGGGATAAGCATATACTTAAGGTCAAAAAGAAAAACAATAAGTAAGAAAGTAATTAGTAACAAGTAAATAGTAAAAAGTAAAAATGATTGATGTTTAGAAATTAGAATTTTGGAATTTGGAATTAAGAACAAAATTCCTGTTCCTAATTCTATAAATGGATATTGCCAGGGGATAGGGGAGTGGCAGGTGCGGCATTTGCCGCCTAAAAAAAGATAAGAAAACAGCGGAATATTTTCCCACCATTTTAACTGACGGCCGCAATGGTCGCAAATTGATCTGCCTTGATACCAAGATCTGTTTTTTTCACCAAACCGGCTAACTAACACATTTATAAAACTGCCCACACACATACCCAAAGTAAAGAGTAAGACAACTATCAAAACATTTTCCATACCCACATCCTAGCACAAAGACTAGACTAGGCGGTTTATTGACCGCCTAGTTTTTTAATCAGGTACGCAAATATACAAAGAGTTAGTTCTATCCCCCCAAGTAGCAGCATTTAAGTCTGCTTGGTCAGCATCCTCAATCTGGGTAGGCACACCACCTGCAGGAACAGCCAAGTCCTGTAAATTGGAACTTAATTTACGGTTTGAACTCGCTTTTGGAATAAAACAAACATAAACTGAGGATGAACTTGCCGGCCGAAACAAATAAAACTGATCTAAATCAGTTACATTGTCCTTAAACTCAGATTTTTTGGCAAAAGATGACTTTAACTCATCAGTGCTAATCAACTCACCTTCTCCATCACAAGTAGTTTGCTCCTCATTATATGTTGCTCCACCACTACAAACCCCCACACCGGACATCTTACCGGTCAAACCCAAGTCTTCCTCAACAGGAGCTCCAGCATCTTCGCCCCACACATCATCACTCCATGGATAGAATTGCTGGGTGGCATAATAGCGTTCAATGGCCGCCAACACTTCGGCTGCATCATTCTTATACCGTGAGTCACGAGCTTTGTTGATCTGCTCAATTGGGTTTAAAGTTGCAAC
>CAZHXO010000056.1:0-3622 GCA_964536585.1 uncultured Gammaproteobacteria bacterium | reverse complement strand
AAAACCATAGACTAATTGTAGTAAACTTTGGTGATTATGACAAGCTTGATTAGTTGGCAATGGTAAGATATTTTTATGAAGCAGAAATCTAGAGAAGAGAAAATCAAAAAACTATTAAAAAAAAGAAATCGAATTTTGAAACGCTTGGGAAGAGTTGATGAGCTTTTTAGAGAAGAAAAAGAAAATGAAGAGGCGAGGTGTAGTTAAAACTTGTCGAAAAGAGGTTAAGAAAATTAGGTTGGAAGAAATCAAAGGATTGAGATTAATTTTTGTGCCGTCTTTATACCCAAATTCGAATCCGCCTTTGGCGAGACAGGCTCGTAGGTGAGCCCTGGGTCGAAGCGTCGACCCTCCGCTTTATCTTATTTTCCTGCCCGCCTGCATTTCTGATTTGCGGCGGGTTCCTTTTGCGATTACTCGCCCTTCGGGCGAGAAGAGGTTAAATTAGGAATCAAGAAGAAGTTTTGTTAAGAATGGGATTCATTCATTTTATCCCAGTTCCATTCTCTATCTTTATTGGATTCAATTTTACTTAAAATTTGTTTCTCAATGTCAATATCAAAAATGCCACAAAGATGTAAGATTCTTTGAACAGCGTCCCCTAATTCTTCTTTAAACCCATCTTTCCCATCGATATTCTTATGTCTGTATGCTTCGAACGCTTCACTTATTTCAGTATGAATCAAAGCAATTTTTTCGGATACACTAATTTCTTCGGGCTTGATTCCAAAGCCTTTTTCTTTTGCCTGTTTCATTATTATATTTGTTAGTTCTTTGATTGTTTTCATTAATAACAGTTTATCACAAAGATAAAATTTCTTGAATTTTATTTCGAATGTTTTTAATTCTCTCTTTTTCAAATTCTGGATTATCCTTAAACCATTTAATATTAATTGGTGAAGGATGAGGTAATACAAAGGTAGGTTTATTATTGATTTTTTTATTAACAAAGACGAGTTCAGTTAAAGTTTTATCTGGGAAGAAAAAATTAGCAGCTACTCCACCGATGATTAAAAAAAGTTTGGGGTCTAAATAAGTTAGTTCTTCTTTTAACCATTTATTTGCAATTCTATGGGAAGGTCTTTTATCTCCGCCATTTTTGCTTTTTCCAGGATAATACATCCCAATGGCAGTAAAATAAAAATTGTTTTTATTGTAAAAAGTTTCTTTGGAAACCTGATACCATTCATTTCTTAACTTTTCTCCGCTTTTATCAGTGAACGGTTTGCGATTTTTAATAACTGATAATGAAGGAGCTTGACTAATATGAACAATCTTTGCGTTTTGATTTCCCCAAAATGGGCAGACGTTCTCTTTACCAAACTTTTTACTTAAACTTTCTTTAATCTTTTTTCTAAAGTCTAAAAAATCGTTGGAGTTATTCATGTGTTTGATTATAGCAACAATGTTTTATGGCGGATTACACCAGGAGAACATCTTTCTTAAAAAGCAAAAAATAAGTTGCTGGCGCGGCAAAAACTCAATTGACGAAGTCAAATCTGTGCCGCCAGCGGGATTCGAACCCGCGGTCTTCAGCTTGAAAGGCTGACATCCTGGGCCACTAGACGATGGCGGCGTAGAGATATTATAGCAAAAAGACCAGCCTATTTGAATTCTATTACGCGCCAGTTATACGACGATCGTCGCATAAGTGGCGCATAGCTGGTATTTAGTTGAAGTTTTAGGCAAGAAGTAATTAATTTCTTTTCTTTTTCTTCTTTTTCTTCTTACTCTGTGGTTTGCGGGTGTAATACAGTTTGGCTCTTCTAACCTTTTCTTTGGCTTTTTTTAATACTTCTAAGTTTTCAATCCAGGGTGAATTTAAAGGGAAGATTCTTTCTACTCCAATTTGGTCAACCGCAATTTTTCTTACTGTAAACATTCGATTGTCCTTATCTCCACGAATAGCGATAACTTGTCCTTCAAAAGGTTGAGTTCGGTCTTTTTTACCCTCTTCGACAATTTTGTAATCGATTTTTACTGTGTCACCGACATGAAATGTAGTTTTGTCGTTCCAGGTTGCTTTTATTGCCATAGGAAGAATTTTATCAAATTAACCTTATAATCTCAATATTAGCCTAATAATTTTTTAATTTTCTTTTTGAATTTTTCAGTCCAATCTATTTTAAAAGGAATTTTAACCCTTCTCCCATTGGGGAAGTGGAGTATTCCTGACTGTTTGCCTTTATTATTTTTTAATAGTGAGTTTAATTTGACTAGTTTAGATCTAGTTGTCCCTTTTGGAATTTTGATTGTTATTTTTTCTTTTTCTGGCTTGGAATTTTTGAGAGCAGATATTTTTTTAATTTGTTGAGCAATAATTGATTGTTCTCCTTGTCGTTGGCCAATTTTGGCTTCAACGTAAACAATTTTTTCTTCCGTTAATAAATCCTTTGTTTTTTTAAAAGTGTTGGGGAAAACAACGAGATCAACAGCCCCGGTTTCGTCTTCAATTGAGATAAAAGCCATTTCTTTCCCCCCATTTCTAGTAGTAACAATTCTTAAATTTTTAATCCGTCCTGCTATTTGCACTTTGCCACTTTTTAAATCTTCAACTTCATGGGTTTTATGACTAACTAGATCCGCAATTTCTGTTAGTTCCTTTTGTAAAGGATGTTCTGAGAGGTAAATTCCTAGTAACTCTTTTTCAAAATCTAACATTTCTTGTTTAGAAAAAGTATCGCCTACGGGAAGATGGTCATTGGTGATTTTTTCTTCTTTTTTCCCACTATGAAACAGTCCCACTTGGCCATCGGCTTTGGCCTTTTGCCTTTTCTTAGCCCTTTCTCTAATTAATGCAAGTCCTTCAAGCATTGCTTTTCTCTCGCCAAATTGATCTATTGCCCCGCATTTAATTAGACTTTCTACAACTGTCTTATTGACTTTTCTGGCATTAACTCTTAAACAAAAATCAGTTAACGAAGTAAACTCTCCACCTTTTTGGCGAACTTGCAAAATTTCTTCAATTGCCGCCTCACCGACGTTTTTAATTGATTAAAATCCACAACGAATTGCCATACCGTCCTTGGATTTTCTGTTTTTTTCAAGTGTAAATCCAAGTTTTGATTTGTTAATATTAGGAGGTAGTAAAATAATACCCATCCGTCGACACTCGTCAACGGCTAAAGTTAGCTTATTTTCATTATTAGCTTCTGCGGTCATTAAAGCGGCCATGAATTGAACCGGGTAGTTTGCCTTCAACCAACCGTTTTGATAAGCAATCATTGCGTAAGAAACAGTATGTGCTTTATTAAAGCCATATCCAGCAAATCTTTTAATCATCTTCCAGACGTTGTTAACCACTTCTTTTGAATATCCCTTTTCCTTTGCTCTTTTTTTGAATCTTTTTTCCTCTTTTTTCATGATTTTCATTTTCTTTTTACCTATTGCACGGCGCAAGATATCGCCCTCACCCAGAGTATAGTCAGCCATCACATTTGCTATTTTCATTACTTGTTCTTGATAAACAGCAATACCATAGGTTTCTTCCAATACCGGTTTTAAATCTTTATGTGGGTAATTAATTTTCGAAGGATCTTTTTTACCGGCAATAAATTCATCAATCCACTCCATTGGGCCTGGACGGTAAAGAGCAATCATTGCTGCAATATCTGAAAATCGG
>CAZHXO010000055.1:1477-3668 GCA_964536585.1 uncultured Gammaproteobacteria bacterium | reverse complement strand
TGTTTTCAGAAGCAAAAAAAATAGTTAACAGGTTAAAGCTTCGTTGATGAATATACAGTCGTTTAATCCGCTCACCAAGCATCATCTGCTGAATTTCCAAATCTGCTTCTTGTTCGACAATTTTTTCCTCCAATTTATTAATCTGATTAGTAGCAGAAACAATCATTGTTTCCAATCGTTGCACTTGAGTTTTAAATTCTTCCAGAGTTTCTTTATTTTTTAAATTTGCTTCTTCATAAACCCCTAAGACCTCTTCGCATTCATCAATATACCGCTGACATTCATCAATTGTTTCACAATCTTTGTGGCATTCAGCGGCGTAAACACCAGAAAGATTTGCTAAAATTAAAATGGATAATATAAAAAAAGCTTTTTGCAACATCAGTTAAAAACTTGAATTATCAACTAGATAAATTTTACTATCGGAAAAAATATAGAGTCCATCTGCTTGTTCATTAAAGCTTAATCCCTTTACTTGATCTAAGTCAAGTGGTAACCGGGATTGGAATTCTCCTTGTTTATTAAAAAGCCAAATTATTCCATTCCCCTTATCCCAAAAGGCCAGTTTTTCTTTTTCTTGACTTACAGTTAAATATCTTGCTTCTCCTATTCCTGAAGGTAGTTCTAAACTAAGACTCTGCCTTTCTCCAGAAAGATATTCATAGAAATGACCATCAGCAGTTAAAATCCAAATGCTTCCATCAATTGCCATATCAACTATTTCATCCTCCGTAGCTAAACTATTGTCAAGCCAAGCCCGAGCATCCCCTAGACCACCAGTAATTGAAGGATACTTCCAAATTTGCTGCTCGACTTTATCCAGCAGATATAAATTTCCTATCCAACCTCCGGCTGACACTATATCCAAATCTTCACCCAGCTCTTGAGCCTCTTCCAATTCATCTCCTTGTAATAAAAAGATTTTTTGTTGAGAAATTACATACTGTCGCGTCCTACTACTGACAACAAATTCTTGCTCTTTCAGGTTTTCGCCGCCGGCAATGATTTCTGCCTTTTTCCCTTTTAAATCAAGATAAATCAAACGCGGGCCGGATTGATCAACTACCCATGCTTGTTCATCCACAGCATAAACATACTTAACCTTGACTTCGTCAGCTACTAAAGTCAAATCATAATAAACTTCAGGTTTTATTTTCTTTTCACCCAAACCCGATTTAATATCTTTAATTTCATTTTCCCAATCATTTGCTCTTTGTTCGTCATACTCTGCTAATTGTTCAATAATCGGTTCTGCCTCTTGTGCAGCTTTTAAACTATTTTCCGGATCCAAATTTCTAATTTGTTTAGCAATATCAACTTTTTCTTCTATTTGACTTGACAATTCTTGAACTTTTTCTTGCCTTTTTTTCTGTCGTCTTTTTTGCCATCCCGAGTAAACAGAAACAAGAAGAGTAATAAAAAGCAAAATAGCAACCAACAAAACAACAGTCCTGGAGAAAATTATTTTCTTAACATTAACTGAAGGCAATTTTGATTTAAGTTTTGCTACTAAAGGAGATTTACTTTCTTCTTTTGCAGCGCTTTTTTCCTTGTCTAAATTGGACTTAGTAATTGCCTTAACCTTTTTCCGCTTTTTAGCTAGTAATTTTACAAATACCGCTGCCAGCTGGCCTTGTTTTTTTTGGGCATGAACTACCGGAGTTAAAATTTCACCAATCGTTTCTAAATCTTCTGTACTTAAAGAAGCAGTCAACATTTCAGCTGGAACCTGGTCAATAAAATCTGATGTAGCGAGCATATATAAATCACCTTGTTTAGCTTGACCAGAAATAACTTGTGGTTCCTCAGACTCCCCTTTGAGTATTGTTCGAGTTTGCATATCACGGCGCAACCTTATCTCGCCATCATCCCAAATAGCTAAATAAACAATATCTTTCCAAAAAACCAAAGCAAGCAAACTTAACTGGCCTGGAGAAGGAAAGAATTTTGCCTCTTCTTGACCAACTTTAGCTAGAACATTTTTTAACGCCTGCATTGGCCTATCGTTAGTTTGACCGTAATATTCTTCATGAAAGCGCGAAATTACTTCTCTACCTAAAACCGCAGGTTCTTGGGTTGATTCCAATTCCTTAAGTGAAACCAGTAAAATCAATTCCCCTCTATTTTCTAGTTTCCCTTCTTTTTGAGGAATAAAATGATGAACTTGCGCCCAACTACTCTGGTCTGGGGT
>CAZHXO010000055.1:0-1377 GCA_964536585.1 uncultured Gammaproteobacteria bacterium | reverse complement strand
GGCCAAGAAACAATCACCTCGGCTTTAACCGGCTTAATTTTTGCAATCTTCTCCTTGTTTATTCTTAGACTTATTGGAATTGATATATTAAGTATCCCGGGATTAGAATGATTTTGTCAACAAAAAAAGTTTTTGCTCAGGGTGTTAAACTTCCAGAATACCCAAGTAATTTTAATTTTTCTAATGCTACTTTGGGGGAAATACTTTCTAAAGCTTTAGACTATGCGATTATCATTGGCGGAATTGCTATGTTTGCTTATCTTCTCTGGGGCGGCTTTAATTTATTAACTTCTGCTGGTAACCCAGAAGGTATTCGCGAAGGAACTCAAAAAATCATTTTTGCAGTTATCGGCTTTTTGGTCATTTTTGCCAGCTATTTTATCATCCAGCTGGTTGAAAGTATGTTTGGCTTCTCTATTCTTTAACTCCCACCGAAACGACGGTCTCTATTTTGGAAATCCAAAATTGCCTTTTCTAACTGCTTGGGGCCAAAGTCAGGCCAAAGGGTATCAGTAAAATAAAGTTCAGCGTAAGACATCTGCCATAATAAAAAATTGGATAAGCGCACTTCCCCGCCCGTTCGAATAATTAAATCCGGATCTGGCTGGCCATTGGTATCTAAGTATTCATTAACCAACTCTTCGTCAACCTCACCGGGTTTGATTCCATCTTTCATCATTTCTTTTATCGCCCGAATAATTTCATCTCTACCCCCATAGTTTAAAGCCACATTAAAACGCATCCGTTCATGCTTTTTAACAATGTTAAGCATCTCGCTTATTGCGTCTTTAACTCGACGCGGAAAAGCTTGAATATTGCCGAGAACAAAAAATTTTATCCCTCTTTTTTTATATTCTTCTTTTTTCCTTTTAACAATTTCAACTAACAAATCAAAAATTCCTTTGACCTCTTTTTTAGCTCGTTTGCGCCAATTCTCAGTTGATAAAGCATAAACCGTCAAAGACTCTAGTCCCAATTTCTCGCAGTGGTCAACAATATCACCTAAGTTTTGCGCTCCTGCTCGGTGGCCCTGAGTTATTTCTTTATTCTGTTTACGCGCCCAACGTCGGTTGCCATCCATAATGATTGCAATATGGCTAGGCATTCTATCTGGATCAAGGTCGTAAAAATCACTTATTTTATTCATAAAAGGAGTTCTTTCAGTAATTCGTAATAAGTAATTAGTAATCAGTAATTTAAGATTTTTACTTGTTACATATTACGCATTACTAGTTACTAGATTATTAAATCAAGATTGTTCGTGGCAGGAAAAACTTGTCCCCGATAAGTTCGGGGAAAACCTCTTAGAAAGGAGGTGATCCATCCGCTCCTTCCAGAACGGATACCTTGTTCAGTATCCATTCTCAAATAATTAAA
>CAZHXO010000054.1:0-3795 GCA_964536585.1 uncultured Gammaproteobacteria bacterium | reverse complement strand
AGTAATGACTAAAAAATTTAAAGTAGAAGCAGTTGTTGTCGGCCGGAAGGATTTTGGTGAAAAAGATATAATTATCAACCTCTTTACCAAAAACAAGGGCAAGTTAAAAACTTTAGCTAAAGGGATAAGAAAAATTAACAGTAAACGTTTAGGCCATTTGGAACTTGGCAATTATGTTAAAGCAGTTCTTTATCCAGGCAAGAGTTTTGTTATAATAACAGAAACTGAGGTTATTGATTATGACCAAAGTTTACGCTTAAATAACAAAAAACTGGGCTGTTTGATGTTTATCTGCGAACTGGTAAATGTCTTGCTGCCTGAAGGCGAAGAAAACCAAGAAATATTTTTTGATTTGCTGAAAACAAGAAAGGCAATCAGCAATAAAAAATTTGGTCAAAGTGTTTGGTTTGAGGGCAAAATATTAAAAAGATTAGGATACGGATTACCAGAACAGGGAAAAGACCTTTGGCGGAAAAAGAAATGGAAACAAGCCCATCCGTATCTAAAAAAAAGAATCCAAGGAATTACCGAAACAAAAATTGAAAGCTTGGCTTTATTTAAATAATCATATTAATTATTAGTTATTAGTTATTAATCATTAATCATTAATCATTAGCTTTTTTATGAAAGACAAACTAAAAAAACTCGCTTCACTTTGTAAACGCCGGGGATTTGTTTATCCTGGATCAGAAATTTACGGCGGCTTAGCCGGATTTTATGACTACGGACCAATGGGGGCAGAATTAAAGCGCAATCTAAAAAACCTTTGGTGGGAAGACATGGTTCATCAACACGATAATGTTTATGGAATTGACGGGTCAATAATCTTACACCCAAAAGTCTGGAAAGCCAGCGGCCATGTAGAAGGTTTTGATGACCCGTTAATTGAATGTGAAAAGTGTCATAAACGAGTCAGAGTTGATAAACTCGAAGGCTGGCGGGCTAAAAAAAATGACCAGGGCAAATGGGAAATCATAGAAAAAGGTTCTATGGACTGCCCGTATTGCCAAGGAAAGCTAGTTCCGGAAGTAAAACAGTTCAACTTAATGATGGAAACCTATTTAGGTTCAGTAAGCGGTGAAAAAACAAAGGCCTACCTTAAAGGTGAGTCTTGCCAAAACATCTATCTAAACTTTAAGGCTATCGTCAACTCTTTATCGCCGAAAACTCCCTTTGCCATTGCTCAAATTGGCAAAGCATTTCGTAATGAGATTACTTTTGGTAAATTTATTTTCAAATTAAGAGAATTTGAACAATGGGATGTTGAATATTTTGTTCATCCAGATAAAGCTGATCAGGCTTATCAGCAATGGAAAGACATTCGCTGGGATTGGTTTATAGAGCGGCTAGGAATTAATGAAGATAATCTTCGATGGCGCCAGCATAGTAAAGACGAACTCATCTTTTATGCTCGCGATGCTTGGGACATTGAATATAAATACCCGTTTGGCTGGGATGAATTAGAAGGGCTGCATGACCGATCTGATTATGACCTTAAACAACACTCTAAATACAGCGGGGAAGACCTCAGATATACTGAAACGGACGGAACTAAATATTATCCCTATATAATTGAAGCTTCTGGAGGAGTGGATCGGACATTTTTAGCGGTTTTACTTGATGCTCTAAAAGAAGATGATAAGCGAACCTGGTTATCACTAGATCCGAAAATCGCCCCTTTTAAAGCGGGGGTCTTCCCATTATTAGCCAATAAAAAAGAGCTTGTAGAAAAAGCACAAGGTGTATATAAACAGTTAAAAGAAAACTTTATGGTTGCTTGGGATGATATTGGTAACATTGGTAAACGCTATCGCCGGCAAGATGAAATCGGCACACCCTGGTGTGTTACCATTGATTTTGACACCCTTGAAGACGAGACAGTTACCGTCAGAGACCGTGATACAATGAAACAGGAACGGATAAGAATTAGTAATTTAAATAATTATTTTCAAGAAAAACTAGGAGAATAAAAAGATGAACAAGAAATATTTAATTTTTGGAGGCGGCGCTTTTATCGTTGTTTTAATTATCACTTTAAGCTGGATGTTTATCTGGGGAGCTGGATCCAAAAACCCTAATCAAACTAATAATAAAAACCAACCAACTCAAACAGAAACCCAGATCCAGCTTAGCGAAAATGAACAGCCGGAAATAAGCCTTGAGATTAACAATGACCGCAGCGGGGCAACTTTAACAGTAGCTAAAATCTCTGATAAGTTTAAAGAGCTGGAATACGAACTGATTTACACTGCGGAAAGCAACGGCCAAGAAATTGAACGCGGAGTTGCCGGCGGACCGGTCGAAATCCCAGGAAGTAGAGAAGTAAGCCAAGATGTGCTTTTTGGAACTGAAAGCTGTACTACGGGCACCTGTCATAGAAAAATAGATAAAAATGTCAGTAAGGGAGTTTTGCTTATTCGCTTAATTACCCCCCAAAAGCAAACTTGGAGTATTGAAAAAGAATTCACCATAGAAGAAGAGGGCTCAGGCTATAAAGCTGTGTGGAGTGAATAAATATAATTAATTCTGTTTTAACAATCGCTTAAACCCTTCCTCATTCAGGCTTTTAATACTTTTTTGTTTAGCCTGATTTAATTTAGAGCCAGGATTTTCACCAACTACAAGATAATCAGTATCACCAGTCACGGTTGAATGCACTGTTGCTCCTTTTTTCTGAACCAGTTCTTTTACTTCCGACCGACTCCATTCGTCTAAAGAGCCAGTAAACACAAAACTATAGCCTTCTAGCGGCAACTTGCCTTTAGCATAAGGATTGTCAAGCTCTAAACCTGCTTGCTTCATTCTGATAATCATCTGCTGATTTTGTTTATTATCAAAAAAGTCAACAACATCTTGAGCAGTTTTGGGACCAATATCACCAATATTTTCCAAGTCTTGCTGCGTAGACTTACATATTTCGTCTAAATCTTTAAAATTCTTAGCTAAAATCTGGGCCATTTTCTGACCCACTTGAGAAATACCTAAACCATACAAAAAGTTAGGTAATTCTTGCTTTTTACTTGCCTCAATTTCTTCAATTAAATTATCAGCTGATTTTTGAGCGAACTTTTCCAAAGGAATTAAATTTTGTTTATCCAAGTAATATAAATCAGCTAAATTATCAACTAAGCCTTCATCAACCAACTTTTGGGCCACTTTGCCGCCGACCCCCTCAATATTCATTGCCTGCCGGGAAGTAAAGTGGGCTAAAGACCCCTTTAGCTGGGCTGGGCAGTTGATATTTGGACAGCGAACATGCTTTTTATCCTCACTAACTACCACTTGAGTATCACAAACAGGACATTTTTTTGGAACTTTAATGTCTTTTTCTAACCCGTCCCTATTCTCTTTTATTGGCTTGACCACATAGGGAATAACAGCACCGGCTCTTTCCACTAATACACTATCCCCAATGCGAATATCTTTTTTTTCAAGCTCATCAAAATTATGTAAAGAAGCACGCGATACTTTAACTCCGCCGATTTTAACTGGATCTAGTAAAGCGACCGGAGTTATTTTGCCGGTTCGACCGACCATCATTTCAACGTCCTTCACCGTAGTTGTTTTTTGCTGAGCTTTGAATTTATAAGCCAAGGCCCAGCGCGGACTATTCGCTCTGGCTCCTAATTCTTGTTGTAATTCTAAGGAATTAACTTTAAAAACTACCCCGTCAATATCATATGGGAGGTCTTGCCGTTGATTTTCGATTTTGGCATGATAATCAACCATTTCCTCAACCGAGCGGCAAATCGTCATTTTATCCAAATTAACTCTTAAACCATATTCTGGCAAATC
>CAZHXO010000053.1:0-3900 GCA_964536585.1 uncultured Gammaproteobacteria bacterium | reverse complement strand
CTAAAAAGGCGTCTGGAAAGAAAAAGTCCTCAGACGCGGACAAAATGTCTAAGAAATAAAGAAATGGCAGATAAATTTTATATAACTACACCAATTTATTATGTAAACGACTCCCCGCATATCGGCCACACTTGCACGACTATTTTCGCCGATATTCTAGCTCGTTACAACCGTTTAATAGGAAAAGATACTTTTTTTCTAACCGGAACTGATGAACACGGTCTAAAAATAGCCCAAAGCGCCGAAAAAAAGGGCCTTGATCCGAAAGAATTTTGTGACAAAATTGTTCCCCGCTTTAAAAAAATCTGGCAAAAACTTAACATCAGTAATGATTACTTTATCCGGACAACCAACCCCAAGCACGAAAAAATCGTTCAAGACTTTATCCAGAAACTATACGATAACGGTGATATCTATAAAGACACTTATGAGGGACTATACTGCATCGGCTGTGAAAAATTCTTGACAGAATCTGATTTAGACAAACAGGGTAAGTGTCCTCTCCACCCGGCGGACCAAACAATTCAACAAAAAGAAACGAATTGGTTCTTTAAGCTTTCAAAATACGTCCCCAAATTAATTGAATTGATTGAAAACGATGAAACAAATTATGTTTATCCTCAAGGAAGAAGAAGGGAAATCCTAAGCAAGCTAAAATCCGGTGTCGAAGACATTTCAATCTCCCGAACTAATCTGGATTGGGGTGTATCTGTTCCCTGGGATAAAAGTCAAACTATTTACGTCTGGGTTGATGCTTTAATTAATTATTATAGTGCAACTAGGTTCCTGAAAAATAAAAGCCACTTTTGGCCAACTGATGTGCATTTACTTGCTAAGGATATACTTTGGTTTCACACTGTCATCTGGCAAGCAATGCTCCTTTCCCTGAATGTGGATTTACCTAAAAAAGTTTTCATCCACAGCTACTACATTATGTCCCAAAGGAAAATATCTAAATCTCTAGGAAATATTATAAAACCCGAAGAATTAATCGATAATTTTGGGGTTGACGGAACGAGATACCTAATTGCTGCAACTCTGCCCTTGAAAAACGACACTGATATCAGTATTAAACAATTTAAAGACAAATACAACGCTGACTTAGCCAATGGTTTTGGAAATTTAGTTTCTCGCACCGCCAAACTAATTCAAAAAAAAGGGTTCAAATTTAAAAAGGATTATCAGCCAAAAATTAACCCCGAAGTCAAAGAAGCAATGGCTAATTTAAACCCACCCAAAGCACTTAAATTTCTGTGGGGGAAAGTTCACAAGGTAAACAAAGAATTTACTGACCATAAAATTTGGGAGTTAGAAGAGGAAAAATTTGAACAGGAAATTTCCAACATTATCGAGCAAATTTTAGAAATTAACCATCAGCTCAAAGCCTTCGTGCCCCAAACTGCTCAAGAGGTCACCAATATCTTTTTAAATAACCAGGAAATTTCCAAACCCTTATTCCCTAGAGTTTAACTTCTATAATTACCCTAGCTGAGCCTTAACACTTTAAAAGGGTATGTTAAACTAAAATTGATGGCAAATTTATTTAACTGCAGTCTGTGGGGAGACGAAGCTTTTTCCACTGTGTTGGCTCAACGTCGTTTTTGGCCAATGATTAAAATTATTGCCAACGACACTTCACCACCATTGATGTATATTATAATGTGGACTTGGTTCCGAGTCTTTGGGTCTTCCGAAATAGCTATTCGAAGTCTAACTTTACTCTTTTATTTAGGAACAATAGTTATTATCTATTTGATCGGGAAAGAACTGTTTAATCGCAAAACCGGTATTCTGGCTGCCTTGCTCAGCTTTTTTAACCCTTTTCTCTTTCCTTATGCATTTGAAGGCCGAATGTATTTCACTTTATTGTTCTTTATCACTTTATCTTTTTACTTTTTAGTAAAAGAAAACAAATGGGGTTACATCCTATCAGCTGCTGCCGCTTTGTACTCTCATCATTTCGCTATCCTGGTTTTGGTTCCCCAGTTTTTATGGCAGTTAATAAAACTAAAAAAATATGATTTGTCTTCTTTCTGGTCAATTATTAAAAATTATTTATTAGTTGGATTAATTTATGTTCCCTGGCTCTACCCTCTTTATCTGCAAACACAAAAAGTTGCCGGTGGATTCTGGCTGGGAACCCCGAAACTAAAAGATTTAGGCAATCTTTACATTCACTTAATCAAACATCGACTGGTTTATCCCGTCCAAAAATATATTCCTTTTCTTGGTGGCTTAATTTTAGCCTTAAGAAAATGGAGTAAGAAAAAGCTAAAGGCCGACAGTTTACTTTTCCTCTGGGCAGTTTTGCCACCATTATTAACTTTTCTTATTTCTCAAACCAGCTTATCCATCTTTTATGAACGTTATCTTTTATATTGCGTCCCGCCATTAATGCTCTTAGCCGCTTCTAGGATGAGAAAAATTTCATGGCTACTAATAATTGGTTTACTAGCAATTTATATTGCCGTTAGCAGTTATTATTTCAGCCATCCACATAAGGCTGATTTTAGGAAATTTGCCCAAGTAGTCAAAAAGAACAAGAATACTGATTTTTTAATTAACTTTAACGGCACTGCTCACCATTTATGGGAATCTAAATATTATAATTTAGAGGCGCCGATTTATGCCCCTGGGGGGGAGCTGCCTTTTTTTGTCGGTACCGCCCAAATGACTAAAGAAGACACAATCAACCAGTTACCTGACAACCAAATAATTGGAATCATTGGAAGCACTTCTCCCAATGATATAGATATTCCTAGTATTTCTAACTACCAATTAAAAAACCATTATCAAGTTGATAAATTTCACTATATTGAACTATGGCCAAAATAAGAAAGAAGATTGATTGGAAATTACTTTTAGTTTTAGGCATTTTTCTTGTTTTATTTTTACCCAGCTTGTCCGAGCCCCTTTCTTATGGTGATGAATGTATTTATTTAACCCTTGGGCAAGCCCTTAATCGCGGTAAGGTTTTTTATCGTGATATTCATGATAACAAACCCCCCTTTCTTTACCTGATCGCAGCGCTAGCTGGCGGCAAGCTCTTCTGGTTAAGATTGATTAATTTAGCAGTCAACTTATTGCACCTCGGCTTGATTTACGAATTAATAAGAAAACTAACTAAAAACAAAAACTTAGCCTTGGTTAGCGGACTGCTATTTACTCTCGGCTACCTAATTTTTGAAGGCCGAATTGCTAACGCCGAGATGTTTATGATGTTTGCCGCTACCTTAGCCAGTTACTTAATCTGGTCCAATTGGCCCAAACTTAAATTTAAACATATTTTGGGAGTAGGATTGCTTTTCTCCTTAGGCTTTTTATTTAAAGTCCCAGTTGCTTTTGACTTTATTGGAATTCTTTTTGCCTTGTTTGTCTTTAGCTTAAATAAAATTAATTGGAAAACAATTAAACAAACATTAGTTAACCGAAGGTTATGGGCAATGATTTTCGCTTTCACAGGGCCAATTGTCTTATCAATTGTTTACTATGCTTTCCAAGGAGGAGTCGAGCCATATGTTCGTTCTGCCCTTTTGCAAAACATTGGTTATCTTTCTTCATGGCAAAGCGAATCCTCAGAACTTATTTGGCGCTTTCTTATCTTAATTGGATTAACAATCTTCTTATTTTTGGTCAGGGAAAAATTTAGCCAAAAGTATTTATATTTTCAGTTATGGTTTATATTTGCCCTTTTCGGAGCCTTATTATCAGGCCGGCCTTATCCCCACTACTTTATTGAAATTGTCCCCAGTCTAGCAATATTAATCGGCTTAATTTTAAATACAAAAAAACTTTTACCAAAAGTAACTGCTTTTCTTTCTTTTGGTTTAGTGATTTTCACACATCTTTACTATCAATTTTGGTGGTATCCAATTTTGCCCTACTATCAAAATTTTATCC
>CAZHXO010000052.1:0-3915 GCA_964536585.1 uncultured Gammaproteobacteria bacterium | reverse complement strand
GCTAGAAGCTTTAAAGTTGGAATCCAAATATCAAGTTAATAGCGATAAACGAGAAGAAGAAGTCAAGAAATATCCTCAGTACGCAAGTGAGGTGCTTGATGAAGATAAGAAGGGAATTGTTTGGAAATTACCGGTTGACGGCACATTTTTAGCTATTGGGTATATACCCAATACTGAATTTCTCGAAAATTTTGTAGATAAAGATGACCGGGGATATATTTTAACTGACCACGATGTATTTACTTCAGCCAAAGGAGTATTTGCGGCTGGAGATTGTGTTGATTATCGCTACCGCCAAAATATTGTTGCTTGCGGCATGGGGTGTAAAGCAGCCTTAGAGGCAGAAAAATTTTTAAAGAACCTATGAAATTACCTGATTCATTACAAAATTTAATTAACCTGCTTGAGCAATTACCAGGCATTGGGCCGAAAACTGCTGCTCGGTTAACCTTTTACTTATGGCAGACGCCAGAGCACTATATTGAGGGGTTTGCCCAAGCACTGCTGGATTTAAAAAAAGAAACAAAGGAGTGCTCACAGTGTTTTAATTTAGATGAAACCAATCCCTGCTCAATTTGTGCTGATCCTAATAGGGATGAGTCTTTGATTTGTGTAGTTGAGCGGCCGTTGGATATTGTTGCTTTTGAAAAAATCGGTGATTACCAAGGGGTGTATCACGTTTTGGGTGGAGTAATCAACCCAGTTGAGCATATCGGGCCGGAAGAACTTCATATCTCTGAATTATTTGATCGCTTGGAAAGTGATCGAGTAAAGGAATTGATTATGGCCACCAACCCGACCATGGAGGGCGAGGCAACCGCAATGTATATTGCCCGGAAAATAAAAGAGCGAGGGCTGAAGGTTAAAGTTACCCGCTTAGGCCAGGGCTTGCCGACCGGAGCGGATTTAGATTATGCCGATGCCTGGACGCTTAAACAAGCCTGGCAAAACAGGAGAGACATTGAGATTAATGAATAAAGGAATGGAATCTTTTATTTTAGAGACTTTAATTTATGCTGATATTTTTGATTATCCTTTGACGGGCGAAGAAATACATAAAAGGTTGCACAAAAAGGAAGCAACTTTAGAGGAAGTGACCTCTAGTTTGAATAAGCTTTTGAATAAGGGTAAAGTAAAAAAGCAAAAAGGATATTATTTTCTTCCGGGTAGAGAATCAATTGTTCGCTTACGTAAGAAAAGAAATAAAATTAGTCAGCGAAAAGAAGAAAAAGCCCAAAAAACAGCGCAGTTGCTTAAACTTGTTCCCAGCGTAAAACTGGTTGGCTTAACTGGTTCGGTGGCAGCTGGAAACGCTGAAGATAATGATGATTTGGATTTTCTAATTATTACTTCTTCCAACTGGTTATGGACAACTAGATTTTTAACCACTGCTTTATTTACCATTTTAGGGTTACGCCGCCGCCCAGAGGATAAAAGATATAAAGACAAGGTTTGTTTAAATCTCTTTTTGGAACAGGGGCATTTGAATAGGTTTGTAAAAGAAAAGAATTTATTCTTAGCCTATGAAATTATTTTAATGCAACCGTTATGGTTTAGAAATGAAATCCATAACAAATTTTTAATTGCTAATTCCTGGATAAGGAATTATTTACCAAACAGTTTTAAAAATCTAAGAAACTTAAACCTACAAGTCAATTATTCTGCACGATCGACGACAATAGTTGACAATATTATTAGGTTTATAGATTTGGTTTTCTTTGGGTTTCAAAAATGGTGGATGGGAAAAAGAAAAACAACTGAAAAAGTTGAAGCGCACTTAATTGCTTTTCACCCTCGAGATTTGAATAAACCCGTTCTTATGGAATATAACCGGCGTTTAAAAGAGATTTAGCCCCCCTAACTTTTTAGCCTGATTTTTGGTATATTAATAGTTGCTAATGAAAGAACTGTTAACCCGGATAGAAGAATACAATCCCGATGTTGATGGACAGCAGATAAAAAAGGCTTATCAATTTGCTCAAAATGTTCACCAAGGTCAAAAACGGATGTCGGGCAAGCCATTTTTAAGCCATTCTCTGGCCGTGGCGAAATTGGTGGCCGATTTAAAGCTGGGAGAGACTTCGATTATTGCCGCATTACTTCATGATGTTTTAGATGAGGGAAAGAAAGATGTATCCTTAGATGATTTAGAAAACGAGTTTGGGATAGAAGTAGCTCTCTTAGTTGACGGAGTGAGCACTTTTCGTCAGGCGGCTAGAAGATTTCCCCTTCACCAAGAGTCAGTTAATTACTTTCAAAAGTTTCTTTTAGCTTCGGTTGATGACATCCGGGTTCTTTTAATTCGTTTGTCAGACAAAGTTCACAATGCCCGAACAATAAAAGCACTGCCTAAAAAACAGCAGAAAAGGTTTGCTAAGCGAGTATTTCACTTGTATTCGCCCTTAGCGGAGTATGCCGGGCTGGGCGCTTACAAGCGGGAATTGGATGATAAAGCGTTTGAAATTCTTCATCCCCAAGATTTTAAGTGGTTGAGAAGGAAATTAGCTCGAGGTAAAAAGAGAAGAAGAGAATTTCTTAAAGACCTTATAAAAGAAGTAGAAACAGTTCTAGATGAGAAAAATATCAACTGTGAAAGAGTTTATGGCCGGGCCAAAGGATATTGGAGTATTTTTAAGAAAATAAGGAGATATTTAAAGCAGGGGAAAATAACCAAAAAAGATCCATCAACTGTTTTAGACCAAATTGGGGTAACCATTATGGCAACGGATGTTAATCATTGTTATGCTGCTTTAGGCGTAGTCCATAGTAATTGGAATCACATTCCAGAGGAGTTTGATGATTATATTTCCAACCCCAAACCCAATGGTTACCAATCAATTCAGACAACAATTGAGTGGCGAGAAGGGACAGCAGAAGTGCAGATAAAAACTAGGCAGATGCATGAGTATAATGAATTCGGGTCAGCTTCCCATATTGCTTATAAAATTGCCGGTGGCAAAAGTTTGCCATCAAAAAAATACGAATGGGTTAAAGAATTAGTTTCCTGGAAAGACGGAAAAAAAAGAAAGCATTATCAGGTGCGGGTGTTTTCTGATTATATTTATGTTTTAACTCCCAAGGGGGATATTCTTCAGTTGCCTAAAGGGGCGACCCCGGTTGATTTTGCCTATCAAATTCATACCGAGTTAGGCCATTTATGTGGCCGGGCAAAAGTAAACGGTAAATTGGCCAAGTTGAACCATAAGCTTGAAAGTGGAGATGTGGTTGAAATTATGCCGCTTAAGCAAAGAAAGTCACCCCCGCGCCACTGGCTCGATTTTGTAGTTACTGATAAGGCAAGAAGGAAGATTAGAAAGAAGCTAAAATAATAAAAATATTTTTGACAAAATTTATTTGATTATTATAATAAAAAAGTTGGCTGATAACTTATGGTCAAGTGTAGAATTGTCCATCTTTCTCCCAATGGCAAGGAGAAAGAACCAATAAAACCCGGAGTTTATCTATATCCTTATCATCGGGAAACAAATGGTATAGAAAAGTGCGCCGGGTCTTCCCTAGATGACTTTTCTAAACAGTTGGGATGTAGCGTACTTCCTTTAGGTAGTTATAGCTTTGACAACAGAGAACAAATGAAGGAAATTTTAAATTATAGTTGCCGATTTAGTGCTCCTGAAAGACGAGTAGTTGAGCCACCGGCTACCACGCACCTAGATCTTCCGGAAACAGAAAGGGATTCTTGTATTGAGTTGCGGGCATCAAGTTTAAGGGTAGTTAGTTCTGTAACCCCGGTTAGTAGAAGCGAAGCGAGAGAAATTGTTTTTAGTGTTGCCTCTTCACTATCGGAAAGAGAGAAATAATTACAGGTTGCTACAACTTAGAAATCTTGGTAAAATTAAATAGTTTTGGTCCGGTGGCGAAGTTGGCTAACGCGGCGGTCTGCAAAACCGCTATTCA
>CAZHXO010000051.1:0-4002 GCA_964536585.1 uncultured Gammaproteobacteria bacterium | reverse complement strand
AAGCAATTAGTAAACCTCCTGCCAATTTAAAAAACTGGCGCAGGGTCATATTGCCGACTAATTGAAATTCATATGATGAAATTTGTTGCGGTATTGGATGTTGTTCCATTTAATTACAATTGTAAAGCAGGAACAACTATCTAGCAAGAAGGATTGATATAATAACTACATGTCACGACTAGTTTTAATTGATTCGCATGCAATTTTACACCGCACTTATCATGCCTTACCTAAAGAGAATTTTAAGACACAAGGACAATTAATCAATGCAGTTTACGGCTTTTTCAGTATGTTTTTAAAAACAATTGATGAGCTTGAGCCTGATTATTTAATTGCTGGCTTTGATGCACCCGGGCCGACGTTCCGGCATGAAAAATTTATCGGCTATCAAGCCCACCGACCAGAAGTAGAAGATGAATTAAAAGATCAGATGAAAATAACTAGAAAAAGTTTAAAAAAAGCTAATATCCCGGTGCTGATGAAGCAGGGGTATGAAGCTGATGATATTATTGGAACGATTTGTAAAAAGGTAAAGCAAAAAGAATATCCCAAGGAAATAGTAATTGATGAAGTGATCGTAGTTAGTGGGGATAAGGATTTAATGCAGTTGGTTGACGGTAAGGTAAAACTTTTTATGCTTAGTAATGGAATTAGTGGCTCAGAATTAGTCGGTCCCGAGGAGGTTTGGGAGAAGTTAGGAATTAAGCCCAGTCAAGTAGTTGATTACAAAGCTTTAGTTGGGGACGCCTCTGATAACTATCCTGGCGTGTATGGGATTGGGCCGAAAACAGCTGAAAAACTTTTTAACCAGTTTAATTGCCTGAACGAAATCTATGATAATTTAGACCAAATTAAGGGTAGCAAAAAAGAGAAATTAGAGGAAGGTAAAGAAAGTGCCTTTTTGTCAAAGGAACTGGCGATTATCGTTCAGAATATCCCAATTGAACTTAATTGGGAAAAGGCTGAATGGTCTGACCAAAAACTTTTAAAGCTGAAGACTTCTCTAAAAGAACTGAACTTCCGCTCTTTGGTTGGTAGAATAGAGGATAAGTTTAATAAAGGAGACACTGATAATCAATTATCATTGATTGCGTAATAAGTAATGCGTAAAAAGTAACAAGTAATTGAATGAATAAAATCGATAATTTTTATCAACTTGATGCTTGGAAAAAAGGACACGAGTTAGTAAAAGGGATATATAAACATACGAAAAGATTCCCTGATAATGAAAAATATGGATTAACTAGTCAATTAAATCGCGCAAGTTCTTCAATTACAGCAAATATTGCAGAAGGATTTGGTCGTTTCCATTTTCCTGATAAAAAAAGATTTTACTATCAAGCAAGAGGTTCATTAAAAGAGACTCAGAATTTTATTTTATTAGCTAAAGACTTAGCCTATCTTGATAAAGAGCATGCTAAACTCTTATGGAAGCTTTCAATTCAAGTAGATAAGCTGATTAATGGATTAATTCGATCAATAGAAAGAGAAAAATGAATTACTATTTACTAATTACTAATTACGAATTACTACAATGCGCGTAGCGCTTGTCCATGATTATTTAGTTACTTTTGGGGGGGCGGAGCGGGTGTTAATAGCCCTTCATGAAATTTTTCCTGATGCCCCTGTTTATGTTGCGATTGCTGATCAGGAGAAACTTGGCGACAATTGGGAGCAATTTAGAAATTGGGATCTGCGTACTTCTTGGTTTCAAAAGGTGCCTTGGGCATCAAAATTAATTTCTCCTCTGCGCTTTATGCTTCCATTTATTTGGGAAAGTTTTGATTTTTCTGATTATGATTTAGTAATTACTTCTTCTGCTTGGGCAATGCCGAAAGCAATTATTACCAGACCGGGAACCACTCATATTTGTTATTGCCACACACCGCCAAGGTTTTTATACGGTTTTCCGCAAGCAAGATATTGGACTAAATATTGGCCGGTTAAAGTATATTCAGCAATTGTCAACCACTTTCTCCGTCCTTATGACTATGTTTCTTCCCAGCGGGTAGATTATTTTATTTCCAATTCTTATGAGGTGGCGAAGCGGATAAAAAAGTTTTATGGACGGGAAGCAAAAGTAATCCAACCACCAATCAAGCAGCCTAAGTTAAAACTAAGAGATGACCAAGAAAAAGAAGACTTTTATTTTTTTGCGAGCCGCCTTTGCTCTTACAAACATCCGGAGATAGCAATTAAAGCTTGTCAGCAATTGGGAAGAAAATTATATGTTTCCGGCAGCGGGCCGTTGCAGGAAAAAGTTGAGGAACTTTGCTCTCAAAGTAAACAAACAGAGTACTTAGGGAGAGTGTCTGATAAAAAACTTTGGCAAATGTATCGGGATTGTCAGGCCTTTTTACACCCAGTTGCAACTGAGGATTTTGGCATGATGCCTTTAGAAGCCGCTTCGGTTGGGACTCCAACCATTGCTTATTATTCAGCCGGGGCAAAAGAAACAGTTAAACCAGGAGAAACAGGTGTATTTTTTCACGACTTGACTCCAGAGAGCCTGGCGCAGGCGATTGAAGAATTTGAGAAACAGACTTTTTCAGCCAAAAGGTGTAAGCAGTGGTCAGAGCAGTTTTCCCAGAAAAGATTTAAACAAAGAATTATAAACTTTATCCAAGAAAAATTGGACAAAGACTAGGCAATTGAGCGATAAGTTTTAATTAACTGTTTGGCAACATTGTCTAAAGAATGCCTTTTTATTAGTTGTAATGATTTTTGAGACATTTTTTCTCGTAAGTTTTGATCTGTAATTATTTTCTCCAAATATATTGCCAGCTCATCAATGTTATCCGGTTCTGCTAAAAAACCGCTTTGCTTATGCCTAACAAGCTCCGGGATACCTAATGCTTTAACACTGACAATTGGTAAGCCAGAAGCCATGGCTTCCATTATACTTAGCGGCTGATTTTCAGTTTTACTTGCAGTAACAAGAATATCGGCGGCTTTTAATAAACCAGAGTTAATTAAAGTTTGATGAGGAATTGGGCCGGTGAAATTAACTTTATTTTTTAAACCTAATTTATCGACTAAAGCCTTTAATTTTTTAATATCTGGACCACTGCCGATAATTGTTAATTTAAAATTGTCAAAGCTGATTTTATTAATAGCTTTAATTACTACATCCAAGCTTTTTTCAACAGAAACTCGGCCGAGATAAATAAGGTTGACCTTTTTGTTGTTTAAAGAATATTTGTTAACTATTTCCCTATTTGAGTCAGATTTAAACTTATCCAAATCAATCCCATTGGAAATGACCTTGGTTTTTGTTTCTAGACCGTGCCTTTTCAATTTCCGGGCCATTGCTTTTGACGGACAGATAACCAACTGAACCCGATTATGAAAAAGCAGACAATAATTCCAGGCAACCTTTTCTGCCATCTTTAGATTGGCCAAATGAAGATGTTTAAGGTATTTAGGGTGCGCCAAAAAGGTATGAGAAGTGCTGACAACTGGGATATCCAAGCTCCGGCCGCAAAGCAAACCTTCCCAACCGGCGCCACCCTCGGAATGGATATGAATAATCTTAGGATTAAACTTTTTAAGGTTTTTGATTGATTTTAAGCCACTAGGAATAGCGATTTTAAACTCTTTGTAACCGGGAAAAGATAAAGAAAAAGGCAAGTTTTTTGTTTGGATGTTTTTATGGGGAGAAACTGCTTTCTCACTGTTTTTGTATTGGGGACAAAAAACCATGATTTTATGCCCCTGGTCAGCTAAAGCTATAGTTTGGTTGTCAACTGCACTGGACACCCCGGAAATATAGGGTGGATAAGCATCAGTAAAAATTGCAATTTTCATGTCTAAGTGTTATTATAACAATACCTGAAAATCTTCTTTTGAGGGAACTTTGACAAGTTGGACAAATCAGGATTGTTTGTGGCAGGAGAAGAGGTCGTCGGACCTTTTTTCTTTTCCGACAATTTGTATAGAGAATTTTTTACTGAGAGTTTGATTGTAGCTCAGGATGAACGCTGGCGGTGTGCCTAAGGCATG
>CAZHXO010000050.1:0-4024 GCA_964536585.1 uncultured Gammaproteobacteria bacterium | reverse complement strand
CCAGTAATGATTAAAGAACCCTCGGTTGAAGACACCATTGGTATTTTAAGGGGGCTCAAGGAAAAGTATGAGATTCATCATGGAATAACAATCAAAGATGAGGCCTTAGTTGCAGCGGCTAAATTTTCTGACCGTTATATTAGAGATCGATTTCTTCCTGACAAGGCAATAGATTTAATTGATGAAGCGGCTTCTGCTTTGAAAATAGAAGTAGAATCAATGCCGACTCAACTGGATGAATTGGAAAGAGAAATCCGTCAAATGGAGATTGAGCTAGAAGCACTAAAAGATGAAAAGGGTGATTCAGCCAAAGCCAAAAAAGAAAACCTCAAAAAGGATATTGCTAATAAAAAGGAGAAGTTGAGGGACATGAAATCTACATGGAAACGACAGAAAAAAATTGTTAGCCAAATTAGAGAGACCAAAGAAAGAATTGATGAGTTGCGGGAAGAATTAAAACAAGCAGAGCGGGAAGTTGATCTTAACCGAGCGGCAAAAATTAAATACGGCGAGATCCCTGATCTCAAAAAGAAATTAAACAAACTCGAAGAGGAATGGAAAGAGGTAAATAAAGAGGATAAACTCCTTAAGGAAGAAGTAACTCAAGAAGATGTTGCCCAAGTTGTTTCTAATTGGACCGGTATCCCGGTAACCAAACTTGTTTCTTCTGAAGCTAAAAAACTAGCTAACCTAGAAAATGAAATACATAAACGGGTAATTAACCAAGATGATGCTGTAAAAAGTGTTTCTGACGCTATCAGAAGAGCAAGAGCTGGGATTAAAGAAGAAAATAAACCAGTAGGCACCTTTCTTTTTGTCGGACCAACCGGAGTGGGCAAAACTGAATTGGCCAAAGCTTTAGCAGAGACTCTATTTAATGATGAAAACGCCATGGTGAGAATTGACATGAGTGAGTATATGGAAAGACACTCAGTTGCTCGTTTAATCGGTTCACCTCCTGGTTATATCGGCCATGAAGAAGGTGGACAGCTAACAGAGGCAGTAAGAAGACAACCATACACCGTTATTCTTTTAGATGAAATTGAAAAAGCTCACAACCAAGTATTTAATATTCTGCTTCAGGTCATGGACGATGGTTTATTAACTGATGGCCAAGGAAGAACAGTTGATTTTAAAAATTGCATAATTATTATGACCTCTAACTTAGCTAGTGATATCATCCAAGAATATACTCGGGAAAACAAAGAGGAACAAGAAATGCAAGATAAAGTTATTGAGATTATCAATCAATCATTTAAACCTGAATTTATTAACCGCTTGGATCAAATAATCCTTTTTGACAGTCTGACCAGAAAAGATATTAAAAAAATCGTTGATCTGCAAATTAAACAAGTAGAAAAAAGGCTCTCTGATCAGAAAATTGATATTGAAGTTTCATCAGGGGCAAAAGAGCTACTTGCTAAACAAGGTTATGATCCCAGTTTTGGAGCTCGCCCTTTAAAAAGAGTCATCCAAAACAAAATTCTAGATCCTCTAGCAATGAAAATCATCCAAGGAGAAATTGAAGAAGGAGAGAAGGTAGAGGTAATCTCTAAAGAGGGTAAAATTAAACTATCTCTTTAAATATTTCTTATTCTTTAATTTCTCGGGAAGCAAGTTTTTATCTTTATTGGGATACTTTTCATAACCCTTACCATAACCCAGATCTTTCATTAGTTCAGTTGGGGCATTAAGAATATGCTTTGGGATCGGCAGATTACCGTGCTTCTTTACATCTTTTTGAGCTTTTCTTAAGGCATTATAAGAGGATCTGTCTTTTTCAGCTTTAGATAAATAGACTACTCCGTGAGCTAAATTAATGGCGCACTCGGGATAACCGATTGTTTCGCAGGCTCGGAAAACATTATTAGCAATTTGTAACGCTTGAGGATCAGCCATGCCAATGTCTTCAGAAGCAAAAATAACCATCCGGCGGGCAATAAACAACGGGTCTTCGCCTGCTTCCACCATTCGGGCTAAATAATATAAAGCGGCATCAGTATCCGAAGCACGCATTGATTTAATAAATGCACTAATTGTGTTGTAGTGTTCCTCTCCTTTTTTATCAAACCTTAAATGGGCTGATTGCATTGCCTCTTTTAAAGATTTTAAAGACAAATCCCCATAAAGCTGATAAGCATTCTCCATTAAAGTTAAAACTTGCCGGGCATCAGCATTAGCCGCATTAATCAGCCATTCCTGAGCTTCCCTAGAAATATCCAAATCTTTTTCTTCTTTTCTTAATTCTTTTAACCCGCGTTCAATTATCTCTTTAATTTCTTCTTCTTTTAAAGGATTTAAAACAAATATGCGGCAACGAGAAAGTAGAGGACCAATAACTTCAAAAGAGGGATTTTCTGTTGTTGCTCCAATTAAAGTAATTATCCCTTTCTCAACATAGGGTAACAAAAAATCCTGCTGAGCTTTATTAAAGCGGTGAATTTCATCCAGAAACAGAATGGTTTCTCCTTTTTTCTCTTCTTTATCAATCAGCTTTTGCTGCTGTTCTTCTTGAGCATAATTGACAACTTTCCTAACATCATCTTTACCAGCTGAAACTGCTGACAAGCCTTTAAACTCAGCCCCGGTTTGTTCAGCAATTATTCGAGCAAGGGTAGTTTTACCACTCCCTGGAGGACCCCAGAAAAGCATTGAAAATATCTTATCCTGTTCAATTGCCAGACGAATTGGTTTATTTGGGCCAACTAAATGTTTCTGGCCAACAAACCCATCTAAATTTTTAGGTCTAATTCGATCTGCTAGTGGCTTCATAACTATTTCACACTACCCATAAATGGTAAGCCGAATTTTTTATTTTTCTTATTTACTGCATTTAAGCTAGAAGCCAAAAATAAAGTATTTTCTCCATAATTAGAATTAATATTATCAACTTGATTAAATAATTTATCCTTGTTCAAAACTTTTTTAGAGGGGGCAAACAAACCCATTTGAACTTTATCAGCATCAATTAAATCCTTCATGACTACGCCAGTAGCCCGATATTCATAATTTGATTTAAACAATTTATTAAACTTAGATTTAGCTAATTTTGTTATTTGATCAGTGTAATTGTTAGGTGTTTGCAACTCAATCTGGCTGGAAAAATATTCAAAGTTTTGGGTTTTAATAAACACTTTCACTTTTTGAGGGACAAGCTTTAGCTTTCTTAGGCGATAACAAGCTTTTTCAATATTTTTTGACAACTGAGAGAAAACTTTCAGCTTATCGTTAGAGGGAGGGCTAAATGTTTTTGACCGAGTTATTGATTTATATTTTCTTTTTTCGTCTGTATCTAAACTGAATATTTTTTTTCCATTCAACTCTTGCCAGGTTTGAAGATGAGGTTTAGTCAAATATTTATTGACCCAATCCTCATTCTTGTAGGCAAAATCTAAAGCACTTTTAACGCCAAGTTTTTTTAATAAAGCATTAGTCTTACTCCCAATACCCCAAATATCCGAAGGTGCAAGCTGACCGAGATATAAATGGATTTTTTTGCCAGGAATAGAGACTAAACCAGAAGGCTTGTCCCATTCAGAAGCAATTTTAGCAATAGTTTTATTGGGCGCTAAGCCTACAGAAACAGTTAGATTAAGAGTTTCTTCTATCTCTTGCTTTATATAATGGGCAATATTTAAATAAGTAGAATTGTATAACCGCCTTAACCCAGTTAAATCAGCAAAACATTCATCAATAGAATACTTTTCCACCTGGGGAGTGACCTTCTTAACAATATTAAATAAGCGAGTAGAGTAAAGATGATAAAGATTATAATTAGATTCGATAAAAACACAGTCGGGGCAAAGTTTTTTTATTTCATCTTGCCTCATCCCTCGTTTTATTCCCTGTTCTTTAGCCAGATAAGAAACTGCGGTGGCAATTTTCCTATCCCGACCAACTACTATTGGTTTGTCTTTTAACCCCGGGTTGATAGCTTGATGACACGAGGCAAAAAAGGCATCGCCATCGATGTGTAAAATCGCACTGGGAAAATTATTAATAGAAACTAGTTTATTCATCGATA
>CAZHXO010000049.1:0-4038 GCA_964536585.1 uncultured Gammaproteobacteria bacterium | reverse complement strand
TTCTGAAAAAAGAATCTAAATCTTAAATTCTTCTAAAGCCTGTTCGGCTGCTTGATAATTGGGCTTTAATTCCAACGCTTTTTCTAAATATTTTTTTGCTTTTTCCCCTTGATCCAACGTTTGATAAATTAGCCCAATGTTGTAGGGGAGTTTAGGGTCAGTCGGGGCAAGTTCTTGGGCTTTGAGCAAAGCTTGTAAGCCGGGTTCTAAGTATTTTAAATCATGAAAAGATAAGTAGTAGCTGACTTTTGCCTTACGTTTATAAAAATTAATATGGTAAGGCGAGATTTCTAAGGCTTTATTAATGTCATTTAAACTAGGGGTAATTAATTTCTCAGCCTCTTTTTCTTGGTTGTGTTGGGTCAGCCAAGCAACTTTTTGACTATAAGCAGTTGCTCGGTGAGCATAAAAAAGAGGCTCATTCGATCGGTAATTAACTGATTTGCTTATTTGCTCAATTCCTTGGTCTAAAAACCCGGCTTGATAATGGTCAACTCCGCGGGCAAAGTAAAAGTCGGCCAGCCAAAAAGTGGTAATTTTGAAGATTAAAAACAAGCCAGCGATTGTGAATAACGGTTGGAGCAAAATATCAAATTGTCCTAAGTTTAAAAGGTCTACTTTTTGTTTGGCCTTGATTGTTAATGCCGGTAACAAAAAGAAAAATATAGCAACGGGGATAACGGAAAAGCCGAAGAAATTGGTAATAAGAATACTAAGTAATGCGTAATGGGTAATTAGTAATTGGTAATTTTTATTTTTATAAATATATATGAAAATTGAAAGAGGAAGGAGTGAATAGGCAAGTAAACCTAGGGTTCCGGTTGTCGCCCCAAAATTTAAATATTCATTATGAGCTTTATTGTATAAAAAGTCCCATTCTGAGGTCAGGTTGTGTTCTTTTGGCCGGGTCCAGTAGTAAGAATAAGCAAAGGTTTCTACTCCGGTGCCTAAAATTGGATACTTTTTCCATAGTTTTATTGCCCCTTGCCAGACAATTTTTCTAATGTCTGAAGAAGGGGTAATGTTCTGGGTGTTAGGGGTTGGTGGTTGGTGGTTAGTGGTTTGTGGGGTTTGGACGTCGGAAAGAAAGGAAAAGTTAAGTTTTTGGGCTAGTTTGCGAGGGTTAAGGCTAAAAGGTAAGCCAATGATTAAAGATAAACCAATAATAAGGGTAGTAATTAGACTAAGTTTTTTAAGTCGCTTAATCTTTTTTTGCTGATAGATTTTAAAGCTGTTGATTATTAGCCAGATAATAAAGGGGATAATAAAACCAATAAAACCCGAGCGAGATTTAGTAAAAAGGAGGCAAGTATAGTAAACAGTGAATAGATAATAGTGAATAGCGATAGTTGGAACTCCTCGGATGGTGTTACTTTGTGACTCCTCCGAGGTGTTCCGGGAAAGGATAAGAAAAAACAAGATATTTAAATATGCTGCCAGCCAGTTTGGTTGACCCAAGGTGGAAAATATACGGCGTTGAACGTCCTGAATCCAAAAGTTTTTGTCAATACCGAAATGCTGAGCAATACCATAGAAAGATACCATTATTCCGCCGGCTAAGGCAAAATTAAGAAGTCTTTTTTTGTTCTCTTTATTTATGTTATTAACTAATCCCCAGTATAATAAGGAGTAACAAATGGTTGACAACAGACCGCCATGCAAACGGGAATAGTAGCCGAAAATACTTGTGTGCAAATCAATTGAAAAAATGGTTGCTAAAATTTGACTAAGTAAAAATATAATTAGAGGAATATCCCAGAAACTAAAGGCAAAGGCCAGCTTTTTTTGGTCCAGAATTTTCATTAGCCAAGCCCAAATGATTAGTGTGGTTAAAAAATAAACCAGAACCATTTTGTTAAACTCGAATAATTCATAGTTTATGGGTGTAAAAACTAAGGGGACAAAAAAGAATAAAGCAGCATATGAATAAAAGATTAATTTATTCCATAATTTCATAGTTGAAGTTTATCATATACAATAGTAACAAATGGTAAATCTAAAAGTGCCAGTTATTAATTCATTTAATTTGTCACTGGCTATTGATTTAGGGACAGCAAACACCTTGGTTGGTGTTCCAGACAAAGGAATTATTTTCCGCCAACCAACTGTTGTGGCTAGAAAAATAAAAAAACTTGGCAAGCATGGAGAAATATTGGCTTACGGTAAAAAGGCTAAATATATGGTGGGCCGGGAACCGCAGCAAATGAAGGTTATCAACCTTTTGCAAGATGGAGCAATTGCGGATTTAGACGCTACAGTTGCTTACATGCGTTACATGCTGAAGTTAGTAAACGAGTTACCGTCACGTTGGCCGCGGTTGCTTAAACCTAATGCTGTAATCGGGGTCCCTTCAGGGATTACTACGGTTGAAAAACGAGCTGTCTATTCTGCTGCTGCTGATGCTGGGATCGGCAAAATATTTTTAGTTGAAGAACCATTAGCAGCGGCATTAGGAGCGGGTTTAACTGTTGACAAGCCAGCAGGAAATATGATTATTGATGTGGGTGGAGGAACAACTGAGATGGCGGTAATTTCTTTGGGAGGAATAGTTTTACACCGCAGTTTAACAGTTGCTGGCCAAGAAATGGATGAAGCAATTATTAACTTTGTCCGAGTAAAGTATGGTGTTTTACTTGGAAGTCCAACAGCAGAAAAGCTTAAACAAACATTAGGCAGTGCAATGCCTAATGGAAGTCGAAAAGAAAAGATTTCCGTTCGAGGTAGAGGTTTGGAAAATGGTTTACCGCGGACGATCGAGCTTAATCAGGAAGAGGTTAGGGAAGCATTGTCACCAATAATTCAACAAATTAAAGTAGCAGTCGATGAACTGCTGGAAGAAACTCCGCCCGAGCTAACTTCAGACATTAGTCAACGGGGAATTGTTTTAACTGGCGGGGCGTCTCTGTTAGGAGGCTTAGATAAACTAATTTCAGATGTAACCGAGATGCCGGTTTGGCGGGCAAATGATCCAAGTAGTAGTGTGGTTCAAGGTGCCTTGAAACTCCTTGAGAATAAGAGGTTGTTAGAGCAAGTTAAGGTTGTTGGAGGTGTTAAATGAATAAAAACAAACAAGTAAAATTAATTGCTGCTTTTTTGACTTTGATTGTTGTTTTAGTTGGCAGTCGGTTTGGTTGGTGGCAAGGATTGCAACATTCCTTTCATTTTTTGACTTATCGTCCCCGGGCTGAAGTTTACAATTGGTTAAATCCAGTCCAAGAAAAATCAGAGGGAATAGAAAAAGAATTAGCTCGGTGCCAAGCACAAATACTTCAACTTCAGGAAGAAAATAAACGAGCCAGGGAATTATTAGGAACAGAAGTCAAGCCAGATACAAAATTTCATTTATTAAAAATAATTGCTTTCCAGCCGGAAACTATTATTTTGAGTAATCAAAAGAATATTGACTTTGATATTGGTGACTTTATAGTTAGCGGCGCGTTTTTGGTGGGGAAGATAAATAAGGTTCAGGGAAGAGTAAACCAGGCTAGATTATTGTCTCATCCGGAAGTAAATCTGCCAGTTAAAATTTGGTCTTCTCATCCAATGGAAAATGATCATCCCGAGGTTAAAAGCCAGGGGATACTTAAAGGCAGGGCAGAAAGCCAAGGGGATTTAATTGTTAAAGATGTGCTTTTTAAAGATAAAGTAGAAAAAGGTGATTGGGTGGGAGCGGTTAGTTCAAGCGGAGACATCTTCCTTGTCGGCCAGGTCAAAGAAATAGAAGCTTCCAAAGACAAAGTTTTTGAAACACTTACTATAAGCTGGTCAGTAGAACCAAAAAAGTTATTAACGGTCGGCATCGTTGCTGACTAGTTAAATCTTATATCTTGAATTATAGGGTTGATGTGTTAAAATAAATAAATTCCCAATTAATGCCTAGTAGCAGGTATTAAATTGGAAATTTTGCACATTTATATAGCTAAAGGAGGGGGCTCCTTTCGGAGCTTGGCAGTAAGGGTTTAATTAAGTTTAAATCTTTACTTTCAGGCTCCGGAGGGGGAGATAAAGAATTTTGTTTATTAAACTATGTAATTGGAG